>CADBRS010000248.1 GCA_902797125.1 uncultured Ruminococcus sp. | reverse complement strand
TCGATATCCGAATCGGTATTCATGAACGACAGACTGATCCGGACCGTGCTGTCCGCGTCGGTCTGGCTCAGACCGTGAGCCGTGAGCGCGCGGCTGGGCTTCCCGGACCGGGACGAGCACGCAGACCCCGAAGAGACGCAGATCCCCTTGCTAGAGAAGAAATGGACGAGGGTCTCGGAACGGATGCCAGGAACAGTTAAAGAAACGATATGCGGAGCGTAGCGCAAAGGCTCATTGAGGATCGCTTCCGAATCCGCCAATCCCTCCGTCAGCCGCTTGCGAAGACGGCAGACTTTTTCATGCCGCTCATCGAACGTGCGGACCATCACGGCAGCTGCGGCGGCAAATCCGGCGATCCCGGGCACGTTTTCAGTCCCCGAGCGGAAGCCCTGCTCCTGCCCTCCTCCGTAAATGACCGGAACGAGATCTTTCCTTTTCAGCACGTCTTCTCCCACATAAAGAGCACCGACGCCTTTGGGGCCGTGGATCTTGTGGGAGGACAAGGTCATCAGATCGGCATGGAGCGACTCCGGACAGCAAGGCACCTTCATGTAGCCCTGCACCGCATCGCAATGCGTCAGGATCTCGGGGTTCAGCTGTTTGGCGAGCGCGAACACTTTTTCGACTTCGAAAAAGGCGCCCGTTTCATTGTTGACCAGCATCAAAGAGATCAGGCTGACTTCTTCCTCTCTCAAAATCTTTTCGGCGAAACCGAGATCCAGAGAGCCGCCTTTCGTCGGGATCCTGAAAATCCGGAATCCTTCCTTTTCAAGTTGGACCAGCGTGTTTTCAACGGCCGGATGTTCAGCATCCGAAGAAAGGATGGCGGAACCGGCCCGTCTCGCCTTGGCGCGGGCGCAACCGAGCAAAGCCAGATTGTTGGCTTCCGTTCCGCTCCCGGTAAAAATGATCCGGCCACGGGGCGTGCCTTTGGGCCACAGTGAATCCAAAATGACCTTCCGGCAGTTCTCCAGATTTTCATGAGCGGCAAATCCCAAGGCGTGGAGAGATGAGGGGTTACCGAATTGCATCAGCGCATCCAGCACGGCGCTCCGGCTTTCCGGAAGCAGCGGTGTCGTTGCGCTGTTGTCCAAATAAATCATACTAATACCCCAGCACCACGTTTTCAAGAACCTTTTCTAATTCATTCAGATGAGAATCGAACAGAGCCTCTGTCGACGTGTAGGTCAGGACGTAGATCATCGAGGCATAAGCACAGAAAAATTGGCAATATTTGTATGTCACGCCGTCGATTGACGCCGTGAAAACGGCTTTGTCCGCCAGACGTCCGCTCATGCGGAGATCCCAATCCGTGTCCGTTTCGCTGTTGTAGATCTTTGTTTCCGCATCCAGGACCTGAAAGTCCAGAAGGTCGCGGGCATAGTCCTTTTTGCAAAGCTCCCAGTATTCCGCGAGAGACATCGAGTCCTGCTCAGGCATGTAGGCCATCATGGAAATATTGGATCTGTCGGACTCGGACACGTAAGCCAGGGTCAGCCCGTTCTGCGTGCGGAGCTGCCATGTTTCCGGAACGAAGAGCCGGTAGGACCCCTCGTCGAACGAGGCCAGTTTCATACCTGCAGGCGGTACCACGCCTTCAGGGATCTTATGCTTGGCTTCCCCTTCGTAAGGGGCCGCAAAGCGGAAATTGCCGATGATGCTGTCCCGGTTGTCCGAAAAGCTTTCATAATTCTCTTCCGTGAAGAGGAAAAGCATCGAGACCGTTTTGCCCGCCTTGGCCGAAATCAGTTCCAGACACCGGCATTTAGTCTCACCGTATGTGAAGGTGAAAACGAAAGCTTTGGCATCGGCTCCGCCCAGTTTGGTATCCTGTTCGGACACTTTTTTGAAATCTTGATACAGCGAGCCGTAAGCTTCCTGGGCTTTTGCGGCGCGCTCTGCGATCGTTTCCTCACCGCTGTCGAACTCCGTCACGGTGACCATGGCATATTCGCCCTGAGTGAAAAACGCGCTGGAAATGCCGCTGTTCGTGTTGACCGTCCAGTTGGCAGGAACATACAGACGGTAGTTCGCGCCCAGGCAGGTCGCCTCCTGCATACCGCTCGGGATATCGCTGTCGGTACCGCATGACGAAAGGACCGGCACGAACAGGCAGGTCAATATTAAAATCAAAATCAGAATTTTTCTCATCGTTTGCCTCCGATCACCGGAATGTGACGATACCGTCTTCCAGCATCGCTGAAATGGCGGACAAAATACCGTATTTGCCGCTCTCATATGTCAGGCCGCCCTGAAGATAGAGCGTGTAGGGCGGACGGATGGGACCGTCTGCGCTGAGTTCGATGGACGAGCCGGAAGTGAACGCCCCGGCAGCCATGATCACTTCATCCGCGTAGCCCGGCATCGGTTCGGGAACCGGCGTCGCGAAAGAGTCGACCGGAGATCCGGTCTGAAGCCCTCTGCAGAAAGACTGCATGGCCTCCCGTGACAAAGTGCTGATCGCCTGAATGATATCGTATCGCCGCTCGTCCCATTTGGGTTCGACCGAAAGGCCGAGAGATTCACACAGATAAGCTGCAAGATGGGCCGTTTTCAAAGCCTGGGCGACCGTGTGAGGAGCATAGAACAGCCCCTTGAACATATTCTTGTTCTGACCCAGGGTCGCTCCGGTCTCTCCGCCCGTTCCGGGTGACGTCAGCCGGTAGGAGACCAGTTCGACGGCTTTTTCGGTACCGCAGAGATATCCGCCTGTTGCGGCCATCCCGCCTCCGGGATTTTTGAGCAGAGAACCGATACAAAGATCGGCACCGACGGACGTGGGCTCATGCTCTTCGACGAATTCGCCGTAGCAGTTGTCCACGAC
>CADBRS010000247.1 GCA_902797125.1 uncultured Ruminococcus sp. | reverse complement strand
TTTGTGGAAGTGCGGCAATTTGAGTGTCAGCTCTTCAGCTTTGGCAGACGTGTTGAAGAATCTCAAAATCGCATGATTCTGAGAAGATTCGGTCTTCTTGAATGCCGTGATGCGGATAGCGGGATTGGAGAATTCCACGAACGTGTCCGCTGCGGGTCTCGGTCCTTCATGGATGCCCTGGCCGATCGCAGCGGCTGCCGGTCCTGCGAAAGCGTAGCCCAGCTGATAGCCGGCATTCACGTCACAGGTGCAATACGGAACGACGCTGTATTCAAGCGTGAATTTGCCTTTGCACTGACCCTTCGGTGTCGGGAAGACGCCCCAGTCACCGATCTCGCCGGTGCAGCGCAGCAGCGTGACGGCAACGGTGTTCTTTCCGTCTCTCAAAATCTCATATTCGCACAGTCCGCGGTTGGCCACGAGCAGCGCGTCTTTTCCGTTCTCGGATTCCAGTGCGACAAAGGCCTGGCAGCGCTGTGTGTTGCACGGATTCTTCCATGTCTCGAAAGGCTGGATATTCCGTCTGACCAGGTCGAACTGGCCTTCCGCAAGGACCGTCTTGGTGTCGATCCCGGAATCGAAGAGCGCGCGGATCCTCTGATTCTCTCCGCGGTTGTCGATCTCGGTACGGATGTCTGCACGGGCAATCCCGGTCGTCAGTGTGACGTAGGTCGTCAGATCGGCATCATAGTCGACACAGATCTTTGCCCGGAATGTCACGGAGAACGGGGTCACGCTGCATACGGAGATATCGGCGCATTCGTTGTATTTGGGCTGGTCCCCTTCAACGGCTCCGAAATTATAAAGATTGCCTTTATCCTGGACCCGCTCGAAGAGGTTCTGGTTCTTGTAGACCCGGCCGGATCTCTTGTCGGTCAGATCGAATGTGCCGTTTTCGTTGAAGCACACTTTCAGGAACTCATTTTCCATCGATCTCCAGTCGTAACGGATCGAGGTCTTGTATTCAGGCGCAGTTTCCACTTTTTCCACACGGTAAAGCGTGTAGCCCATGCCGTGGCGGATCAGCGGGAAAGTCACATAGAATCTGTCCACATATTTGGGCTGGCGGAATCTGTCATCCGGGAGCGTATAAGTGAACTGATTGCGCACGACGCGGACCGTGACCGGCACTTCTTTGCCCCGTTCATCGAGTACTCGGATTGCCTGGACTTTCTCGTCTTTTTCAAAATCCACGAAGGATTCGACAGTGGTCGCAGTCAGACCTGGTTCCAGATTGAGCACGACGATGGCTTTGTCGCCTCCGGCTTTGGACGTATCGATCTGGGAAGCGATATATTCGAGTGAATCCTGTCCCAACTGATCCGCCACAGCGCGGCTCTTGTGGAACCTTGTCAGCATCTCGTCGTACACTTCGTCTGTCGAGCATGTGCAAATGCTGTCGTGGGGATGACACTGCATGAGTTTTCTCCATGCATAAATGAACAGTTCGGACTTGTATTTTCCGCCCATCAGCATGGCCAGAACGCTTTCGGGTTCCGAGATGCGCTCGAGCTGATGCTGCCCGTCGTGATTGAGCTGCTTGATATCCACGTGCGTCGAAGCGGTGTTGATCAGGGCGCCGTAGCCTGAGCCGTACTGGCCAGCGATCTCGCCTTCGAAGACTTTGAGTCCGTCTTTGTGTTTGCGGATCTCATCGACATAGATACCGAAATTGCTCTGTTTGACCTCGACTTCATCCTGGACCTCGTTGGCCAGTTTGATGGCTTCATGCAAATTGGTCTGGATGGGCTGGTGGTCGCAGCCGTTCATGCCGAGCAGCTGGTCTGTCGTTGCAAAACGGGACGTGGATGCGACGATATGACGGATGCGCTGCTTGAGCGCTTCCGGGTCTGTCGGCAGTTCCATAGCGTTATGATACCAGTTGGCAAACATGATGCCGATGACCTCGGATCCGTCCGGAGCACGCCAGATGAGTTCGGATTTGGTCACGCCGTTCTGCTTGACCACTTCGTTATCCGATCCCATGTCGTTGACGCCTCGTCCGAAGATCGCGTTGTCGAAACCGAACCCGCGCACGATCTGCGGCGCCTGGGAAATATTGCCGAACGAGTCCGGGAAATAGCCGGATTCCACGGGCTTGGCACCGATCGATTTGCAGAATTTGATGCCGTAGAGCATATTGCGGACGTTGGCCTCGCCTGAGGTCAGATATTCGTCCTGGAGCTGATACCAGGGACCGATCTGGATCCGTCCGGCGCGGATGAGAGCGAACAGCCTGTTCCTCATCTCGGGCTTGATCTCCAGATAGTCTTCGATGACGATATACTGACCGTCCATATGGTAGTACGTATAGTCCTTGTTCTCTTCCATGACCTTGATCAACGTATCGAACAGATCGACCAGACGCATTCTGTGTTTTTCAAAAGGCAGATACCATTCTCTGTCCCAGTGAGAATGAGGGATGATATGCAATGTTTTTTTCATGGTGCAACCGCGCCCTGAGGCACGCTCCTTTCAAGTCCTTTTTTTATGGTTGGTTCTTTTTGAGTTTGATCCCGATCTTGATGTCGGCCAGCGTTTTTCTGTTTCCGACAACAAAGCGGGCAT
>CADBRS010000246.1 GCA_902797125.1 uncultured Ruminococcus sp. | reverse complement strand
GCTTCTCTTCCTTGATATTGTCTACATTCCTGACCAAAGGCTTAATGACCGTCAGGGTGGTAATGAGGATCACGAACAGAGTGACGATGATGACGATCACAGTCAGACCCTGTTCATTGCCCAGAAGGTTTTTCAAAGCGTTCAGCGACGTGCTCTGATTGGTCCTCATCTCAGTCAGGATCAAGTCGGACATGACGTCCAGATTGGAGATGATCTGATGCTTGATGGATACATATTCGTCCCCGATGACCAATTCGATAGCTTTCGCTTTCAGTTGATCCGAGGTCATGGACTGCTCTTCGATGGAGAGCGGAAAGTGGATCACCCGTTCGGGATATGTGGAGAGATCGTCTCCGATCGCTTCCGCGATCAGACGCATCGCGTGGTATTCCTGCTCCATGAGCGTTAATGAGTATTCCATCGCCTGCTGCATCGGCTGGATCTTTTCGGAATCTTTGAAAAACTCTTCCATTTCCTCGAGAGCTTTTTCACGTCTTCTGGAATCTTCTACTTCCCTTTGGTAATTGTCCACGTGCATCTTGCTTCCGGTCTCGACGAACAGTCTGACTTCGTCCGTCAGATAGTCCGAGGCTTCGCGCAAACTGTTTATGTGACTTCCCCATACGATGTAGTTATCCGTCGCTGCAACCAGTTGTTTGTAGGCATTCGTGATCTGGAACATTGAGATTAATAGCAGGATCGCGATGATTAAAGTCACGGTGCCCATTAAATAATTCAATTGTTTGAGCTTAATGCCGTTTCTTTGTCTCTCCTGGTTGGAGTCCTGCTGTTTCGGTGTCATGAATAATCCAAATGCCTTCTTAAAATGTGCGCACGCGCTTGAGTATTATAACACAATATAGTTTTTTTGTCCAGCATTTTTTCGCGGACAAAGGGAGACCGGTCAGCCGATCAGTCGGCCTTTTCGACCGTGTCGACCGTTTAAGACTAATGTACTTCGGACAGTATGTCCCCGGGATGGAGCCAGGGCATCCAGCCCGTTTCGTCCTGGGCCGACAAGATCCGGATCACGCCGGGGCCTTCGATCTGAGCGGTGAACGTGATTTTTTTGCCCTTACGATCCGCGGAACAAGTCAGGACACCGTCTGTCTCTTCATAAGTGCCTTCGAGAAGTTCGTCCACATTGATCCAGCAGCTCCAGGAACCATCTGGTTCAAAATACATGGTCTGGGATACCCCTTCGTATTTCGGATCCCGTTCCTTTTCTGTTAGAGTGGTGTACACGGTCTGCCAGATTTCGGAACCCGGATCCAGACAGTACAGCCAATAGTCGAAGATCCCCACATAAGAACCGGACCGGAACCCGTACCCGTATAGTGGTTCTTTAGCCTGCCCCATACCGAGGAGGATCAGCTGGCCGTCCTGTTTCCCGAAGAACAGGTATAAAAACGGGCCAAATATGAAATCATAATAGGTCTCCGAACCGGAAAGGATGAAATAGTAGATAGAGGAAATACCGCTCGACTCCGAGACCTTGATCGCACAGATCTCCTCTGTGCCGTCCCCATTCAGATCCGCAGCGCCAAAGCACTCCAGATTGGAATAGAGCTGTTCATCGCCGCGCACGAACAGGAGCCGGCAGGAATAGTTTTCGTTTTCGGCCTTGATCTGTTCCTTATTATTTGTCTCGGTATATGTGTCGAAGGAGTAGGACGGGACGGCGAAAATCTGTCCGCCCGTGCGCGCATAGAACCCCTCCGGTGTGACGTCCACCGGTCTGAGCGACAGCGGTGACAATGTCTTTTTGGGACAAAGTGAAAGTTGTGCGTCCTGTTCCGTCAGGCCGTTTGCCGGCGCGCCGGCTGAACGCGCATACCAGTACAGTTCCAGATGGGACCGGCCCGAGGTATAGATGAGATAGAGCAGGCAGTCGTCTGTGCGGCAGAAGGTATGGTTTTGCATACGGTAAACCGAAAAGCCTTCGCTTTCCAGGATTGTCAGGTAGTTTGCAAATGCCTCTTCCGAAATATCTTCGTACATGTAGAATGCGCGATCATTGAAGCCGATGGACGCGAGGGAGTCCGGTTCGGCTTTCGGGCAGGAAAAGGCGGGTGTTCCTTCGTTCCGGAACCCGTTCTTGAACCAGATGTCTCCGGAATATTCCCTTTGAAACTCGTAGGGCTCCGTTTCGGTCTCCCCGTCCTGGTTTTCTTGGGTGTCCGATTCGGTTTCGGCGCCGGCGGGTCCTTGTACGGATGTGCAGGCGGCGAGCGAG
>CADBRS010000245.1 GCA_902797125.1 uncultured Ruminococcus sp. | reverse complement strand
CTTTTGTCCGAAGGACCGGAGCGTGCTGGATCTCCTGACCCGGTACGGACTCGGTGCGATCGTGTCGGGCGTCCTGCCGGGTTGGTGGGGCGGAGACGGAGAGAACGCGGGAAAACTGCGCGAAATCAATCCGCCCGAGCGTTATCTGGACGCGCTCCACACCTTCGAAGACCATCCCGCGATCTGGGGCGTGGACGTCGGAGACGAACCGTCCGCATTGGATTTTCCTTACTACGGAGAGGTCGTCCGGCTCACGAAAGAATTTCTGAACGGTCCTGTCCCGTATCTCAATCTCTATCCGAATTATGCTTCCGTCGCAGAAAATACAGACAAACAGACCGTCAACCAACTCGGTACGAAGACCTACAAAGAGCATATCGAGCGCTATCTCGAATATGTGGACCTGCCTTATCTGTCCTTCGATTTCTATCTGTACGGACTGCCCGAAACGAACGGACTGCTCCGTATGCTGGACAATCTGCGCGTCGTATCGGACGCCTGCCGCAGAACGGGGCGGGACATGTGGTTCATCGCTCAGGTCAACTCCTCCCGTAAAGAGGAATTCACGTCCGAAAACAGACTTCGTTTCCAGGCCTTTTGCGGATTGTGTTTCGGTGCGTCCGTGATCAACTGGGGATGCTATGCGCCCGGCTGGTGGTTCAACAACGTGCTCACCGAGACCGGGGAGAAGACCGAACAGTATGAAAAGCTCCGGACCGTCAATCCGGAAGTGAAGAAGATCGGGGACGCGCTCGCGCCATATAGGTGCAAACAGACCTGTCTTGTGGGATTTCCGGACGCATTCGGCTCGTCTGGTCTTCCGAAGGACGCCCCGTTCTCGATCAAAAACACGGACGGAGCGCGCCTGATCGTGGGTCTCTTTGAGCACAAAGACGATCCCGGACGCAAAGCCGTGCTGATCCTCAATGCGCAGGACCCGTACGACCGCGGGGCGCAAGCGGCGCATATCCGGCTCGGGACGGTGACGGAAAAAACGGAATGCATCTGCTCGTTCGACGGCAGCGCAGATCCGAACTCTTTCGAGCTTCCGCCAAACCAAGCCATACTTTTGTGTCTCAAATAAGACATTTTTTAAAACTCAAAGATAAAAAGAGGGAATCGATATGTATCAGAACAACGATCAGAAACAGCCGGATCTTCTGTCCGACATCCTTGAAAAAAGGCCCGCCGGCGCAGACGTCAGACCTCAGAAACCGAACGATCTCAGAAACAGGATCAAGGGCGCCCTGATCGGCCGCCTGTCCGGATGCATGCTCGGCGTGCCCGTTGAGAATTATCCGATCCTGCGGATGCAGGCCATCGCTATGGAAACAGGGACTTCATTCCCGCCGGTCACGTACTGGAAAGGAACGGACAGAGCTTCCTATCTCCATTACGGGATCAACGACATCTCGGATTATCTGGAGCAAAATATCAACTGCGCGGCAGGGGACGACGACGTCACCTACGTCATGCTCAATCTTCTGCTGCTCGAAAAATACGGCAAAAATTATACGGTGGACGACGTAGGAAAACTGTGGCTGGACATCCTTCCCATCGCCTGCACGGCTGAAGACGAGGCCCTTTCCCAACTGAGAGCCGGGACTCGGGCAGAGTGTGCGGCTTGCTATAACGGATACGTCGAATGGATCGGCGCTGCCATCCGCGCAGACGCTTTCGGTTACGCCTTCGCAGGAGATCCTGTCGGAGCCGCCAAAGCGTCCTATGCGGACGCGTTCCTCACGCACCGCAAAAACGGCATCTACGGAGAGATGTTCTGTGCCGCGACCATCGCCGCCGCATTCACAGCAAAAACGCCTCTGGACGCCGTCCGCGCAGGCATGAAGCAGATCCCGGAAGAGTCCGAACTCTACCGTGCGCTGGAGTGGGCGTTCTCGGTCGAATCTCAGGTCACGAACTACGCCCGCGCGCGCATGCTCATCGACGAGCATTTTGCCGGCATGCATCCGGTCCATACGATCAACAACATGGTCGCCATCGTTTTCGGGCTCATGCTCGGAAAAGGAGACTATGAGTCGACTGTCTCCCAATGCGTCGCGATCGGGCTGGACAATGACTGCACGGGCGCGACCATCGGTTCCATCGTCGGGGCCTGCGTGGGTATCCAGGGGATCCCCGCCCACTGGTACGACCGGTTCA
The DNA here is from genome assembly GCA_902797125.1 of uncultured Ruminococcus sp. Taxonomy (GTDB): domain Bacteria; phylum Bacillota; class Clostridia; order Oscillospirales; family CAG-272; genus RUG14240. The sequence continues at coordinate 1,512 of CADBRS010000245.1, read as the reverse complement.
ACGACACGATCATGACCTATATTAAAGACCATAAGATCTTCTCGATCGAAGACGCCGTGGACCGTTTCCTCGCGCTGAACGGCTGATCGCTTTTTTCGAAATATCTATTGACAAAGATTATCTTTATTGTTATAATGGCAAATCGGTGCAGGCAAAAAATCAGGGCCTGTCTCCTTACCATACACAGGATGTATGGTCTTATGTCCATAGGGAGGTAAAAACATGGATAAGATTTTGAACATCTATGAGACAATGTTCGTCGTGAACTGCGAAAGAGTCGACGAAACTGTCACAAAGGCAACCGTGGATAAGTTTACTTCTCTGATCGCATCCAATGGCGAGATCATCAAGATCGAAAATCGGGGCAAACGCCACCTGGCATACCCGATCGACGATATGAATGATGGTTACTACACCGTTGTTTGGTTCAGAAGCGAAGGAAGCTTTCCGTCCGAACTTGAACGTCTTTACAACATCGATGAGAATGTGATCCGTTCAATCGTTCTGAGGCTTGAAGAAGAGCCTGCAGCAACGCCCGTAGCAGAGAACAAACCTGCTGAAGTCACTGAAGAGAAAGAAGCCGCTGCTGAAGAAACTGTCGCTGAAGAAGCTGCAGTTGAAGAAGTCGCTGCTGAAGAAGCTCCTGCCGAAGAGACCGCTAAAGAAGCTGCACCTGCAGAAGAACCGGCCGCTGAGGAAGCTGCTCCCGAAGCAAAAGAAGAAGCTGCAGAAGAAGCTGCAGCTGAGTGATTGAGACCGATCAACAATAAGGAGGCTTTATCATGTCCAGTCTTAACTTAAACAAGGTCATTCTGTGCGGACGTTTGACCGCAGATCCTGAGTTGAAGCAGACACAAAGCGGTGTTTCCGTTTTGTCTTTGACCATTGCCATCAATCGTCGTTTCCAGAGATCCAATAACGCTGAAAACGGACAAGGTCAGACCACAGCAGATTTTATCACGATCGTCGCTTGGAGACAGATTGCCGAATTCATTTCTAAGTATTTCAAGAAAGGTTCCGCCATCTGCGTGACCGGTTCCATCCAGACCAGAAGATGGACAGATCAGCAGGGTCAGAACAGATATGCTACGGAAGTGTATGTCGACGAAGCTATGTTTGTTGATTCCCGTTCCGAAAGAGATTCCGGTTCCGGCGAAGGCGGAGCAGATTATGTTCCGGACAGCTACAAAGGCGGAGAATCTTTCTCGAACATGCCCGGCTCTGATTTCTCAGACGCCAAGAGCGATGACGATTTGCCGTTCTGATGACACGGCACCATTCTTACGGAGGATAATTTATCATGGATAATATGGAAAATGTTGCGGCTCCCGCACAGTCTGCTCCCGCTCAGGCACAGCAGTCTGCTCCTGCGGCTCGTCCCGCACGCACCATGCACAGAAGAAGAAAGGTTTGCCTCTTCTGCGCAGACAAAATCAACTATATCGATTATAAAGACGTGAACAGACTCAAGAAGTTCATCAACGAGAACGGCAAGATCCTGCCCAGACGTGT
>CADBRS010000244.1 GCA_902797125.1 uncultured Ruminococcus sp. | reverse complement strand
GCTGAGGAGGCCGTCGATGATTCCGCGCCAGTATGTGGAAGAAGTGAAAAACCGCAGTTCGGCGGTGGATATTATCGGCAGTTATGTCCAGTTGAAAAGGGCAGGTTCCAACTACACGGCCTGCTGTCCTTTCCACAGTGAAAAAACTCCTTCCTTCACGGTCTATCCGGATGACAACAGCTTTTATTGTTACGGATGCGGCGTCGGAGGAAGCATCATCACATTTATTCAAAGGATCGAGGCGCTGGACTATCAGGATGCGCTTCGCTTTCTTGCGGATAGGGCTGGTGTCCGGATCCCTGAAGATACAGGATCTTATGAGCCCAGAAAGATGGTATCCAGAGAAAGGCTATATGCCATGAACGTGGATGCCGCCAGATTTTTCCGCAACATCCTGTACGGGCCGCTCGGATCTTCCGGCATGGATTATGTTAAAAACAAAAGGCACATGACGGACGCTTCCATCAGGCGTTTCGGATTGGGATTCGCGCCCAAGGACGGAAACGTATTCATTCGATACATGACCGAAAAAGGCTATACGTCCGAAGAGATGGTCCAGGGCTTTCTGGCCAGATATATCAACCGGGATCAGACGTTCGGAGACGGACCTGTCAGGGCTCTGTTCCGAAACAGGCTGATGTTTCCTATCATCGACACATCCAAGCGTGTGGTCGCTTTCGGCGGACGTGTCATGGATGACTCGCTGCCCAAATATCTAAACTCCTCGGATACGCCGGCTTTCAAAAAAATGAAGACGCTTTATGCGCTCAATTATGCCAAAGACAGCGGTTCGGACACTATGATCCTTTGCGAAGGCTATATGGACGTGATCGCTCTGCACTCGGCAGGTATCACGAACGCCGTAGCGACGCTGGGCACGGCCATTACTCCGGAACATGCCAGAATGCTGACCAGATTCGTCAAAAAATGCACGCTTCTGTACGACAGCGATGCGGCCGGGCAGAGAGCGGACGAAAAAGCCATGCGGATCCTGAGCGAAGTCGGGCTCGAAGTCCGCGTATTGAAACTGGACGGTGCAAAAGATCCGGACGAATATCTGCAAAAATTCGGCAAAGACAGACTGGTCTCAGCGCTGAAGGAGACCAAAAGCGGATTTGAATTCAAACTGGATTCGATCCTGGCTCAGTACGATCTGAATCAGCCTGAGCGGCAGGTGAAAGCAGCCAGCGACGTCAGCACGCTGATCGCCGGATACTATTCTCCCATCGAACGGGAAGTCTATATCCGCGAGGCTTCGAAAAGGCTCCATGTCACGGTTCAGACGCTGACCGAGGCCGTATCTGAAAAGATCAAAAAACAAGACAAAGGCAAAAGGGCCAAAGATAAGCAGTCCGCTATCCAGGAGGTCAACCGTTACGGCGACCGGTATCATGGAACGGGCAGCGACGATCTGGCCGCCATTTATACAGAAGAAAACATCATCGGAATGCTTCTGCTCGATGATTCCTACAGGAACCTGGTCTATCAAAAACAGGTGGACCTAACCGACGAAGATTTCGTGACAGAATTCGGGAAACGCGCTTTTTCCGCGATCATGCAACTGCAAGGTGAAGAATTCGGCTTTGAGTTTGCCCTTTTAGGTGAAGCTTGTACAAGCGAAGAGATGGGCCGATTGACCATGTGCATGCATAAACGGAAAGAACTTTCCAATTCTTTCCCGATTTTCAGGGAATGCGTCGCGAAACTGAAGGAGATCAAGGAAGAGACCCGGAGCGGAAATGCGGATTTTGACACCTGGCTGGCAGCTGCCAGAGAGAAAAGCAAAACCGCCGAAGAATCCGATCAAAACAAATAATACGAGGGAGTGTTGGTATGGATACAGATGATACCCTGTCCAGACTGAACGGAAATGAATTTGATGATTTGCTGAATCAGAGCGCCGAATACGAAGATCTGCTCTTTGATGACGACAAAAACACCAAAGGTAAACAGGGAGGAAAGGCCAAATTCTCAGCATACGATTTGGACCCCTCCGCATACGATCTGTCCGTGTTGGACAGAAATTTGGATTTAGATAAGATCGACAGCCCGAATCCCGAAGATCTGGCACGCGAGGAACTGGAGCTGGAAAAAGATGCTTCTGCTCTCGACGGAGACGGAAAACAGATGGCCCGCGCACTCAAGTCGGAAGGACTTCCTGTCGATGACCCCGTCAGACTTTATCTGAAGGAGATCGGCCGGATCCCGCTGCTGTCACCGGAACGCGAGTTTGAGATCGCCGCGATCATGTCGGATCCGGAGCAGCCCGAAGAAGTGCGAAAAAAGGCCAGAGACGAGCTGGTCGAGTCTAATCTCCGTTTGGTCGTCAATATTGCCAAAAGACACGCCGGGCGTGGCATGACTTTTCTGGATCTGATCCAGGAAGGCAATCTGGGTTTGATGAGAGCCGTCAAAAAATTCGATATTTCCAAAGGTTATAAGTTCTCGACCTATGCGACGTGGTGGATCCGTCAGGCCATTACCAGAGCCATCGCGGATCAGGCCAGGACTATCCGGATCCCCGTGCACATGGTCGAAACTATCCACAAGGTCTCCCGTTACAGCCGCCAGATGTTCCAGGAACTCGGACGTGAGCCTACGGCTGAGGAGATCGGTGAAAAGATGGGCATGAGTGCGGATAAAGTCCGCGAGATCATGCGGATCGCGCTGGATCCCGTTTCCCTGGAGACCCCGATCGGTGAAGAAGAGGACAGCCATCTGGGCGATTTCATCCCGGATGAAGAAACGCCGGCTCCCGCAGACGCGGCCACGGCGGCGATCCTCAGGGAAGTGATCGAGAAACAGCTTCAGACCCTGAGTGAAAGGGAAGCAGACGTCATCAAACTCAGATTCGGTCTGTATGACGGCAAGACCCGCACGCTGGAAGAAGTCGGAAAACAGTTTGACATCACCCGTGAACGTATTCGTCAGATCGAAGCGAAGGCGATTCGGAAACTCAAGCATCCCAGCCGTGCAAAACACCTGAAAGGCTTCTTGGATTAAATATCCATAATATTATGTATCTTAATACACTTGACATTGTGCCCAATCTCGGGTACAATAGACGTTGGCTGATTCCGTGTGCTTTTTAGCACATTTACCACTTATGGAGGTCGATAATGAAAAAGATATTGAGTCTTGCTCTTTGCCTGCTGCTTTTGTTGTCTGCCGTTCTTCTCGCAGGATGCGGAAAGAAGACCGACGAAGAGGCAGTCGATGACATGGCCGAAGACGCCAGCAAAAGCGCCATGACGTTGACGATGTATGTTGTGACGGATGAGCAAACTACTGATGAAGCAAAGCAACTTGTCAGTGACGAAATCAATAAGTTGACGAAAGCTGAGTTCAAAACCCAGCTGAAACTGATTTTCCTGACAGAAGACGAATATTATGCAACGCTCGATGATCTGCTCGCGCAAAACGAAGAGCAGGCCAGAAAGGCTGCTGAAGCTAAAAAGAATAAAGGCAAGTCTACGGGCACTGATACTGAGACAGAGAGCGAAACCGAATCTGAAACACTGGCCACCGAGACGAACGAGTACGGCGTGACCGTCACCAGATATCCGAACGTTTCCGATACGCAGGTCGACATCCTGTTCCTGGGCACGCTCGGTTCTGATAAAGGCTACGACAAATATCAGGAATATATCACAAACGGATGGCTGTCCGGCTTGACGGGCGAATTGAGCGGTTCCTCCAAGAAACTGAGAAGTTATGTCTCTTCTTCCTTGCTGTCCGCTGCTTCCTATAACGGCACGGTCTACGGTATTCCGAACAACTCGACCATCGGTCAGTACACATACATGCTGGTGGATAAAGAGCTTTACGACTCTTTGTACTACACAGCGGAGATCTCTTCAGTCAAGACCATCATGGACCTGAAAGATTTTCTGTATGACGTCAAACAGTATCGTCCGGAAGTGCTTCCGATCAATGCGACCTATGAATATTGCATGGGTGATCTGGCGTACTATTGGGATATCGCCGTCTCGGATTACGGAGATGAATCCGTTGTCGAAGGCGTTACGCATCATTCCTACAACGTCACAGGCGACTTCTCCGTCATCGGGTATGCTTACAAGGATTTGTCGACGATCAGCCGTGGTAAGACCGTTCTGGAGTTCAATTCCTTGTTCACCGATAAAACGTATGTCGAAAACTTCCTGACGCTTGCCGAATACAAATTCTCCAATTACTTCGGCGAACCGGCTGAAGGACAGAAGGCTGCCGTGTCGTTCGTGACAGGCGACCAGTCCCTGAAAGAGTCCTATTCGGATGACTATTACGTGGTCACGGTCGGATATCCGAAAGTTTCTGAGGAAGACGTTTACGGCAATATGTTCGCAGTCTCCGCATACACCTCCAATCTTTCCAGAAGTATGGATATCATTACGTATCTGAACACGGACAGCACGTTCAGAAACCTCCTTCAGTACGGTGTTCAGGGCAAGCATTACTCGCTGGACTCCGAAGGCAGACTGGAAAGACTCAACCATGACTATATGATGAACATCAAGCAGACCGGTAACTGCTTCATCGCATACCCCGAAGAAGGTATGGCTGATGACGTGTGGGATATTGCCAAAGAGCAGAACCGGGTGGCCGTATTGAATCCGCTGTACGGCTTCAGCTTCGATAAAGAATTGAAATGGGTCGATCCCGTGATCGACGAAAAGGATCCCGAGAAGAGCGAAAAATACGGGACCTATCAGGCTTTGGACGAAACGCTGATCAAGGCTATTTCCGACCTCTCGGTCAAGACATGGAATCAGCTCCAGGCCTGCGAAGATTACGATTCGCTCGAAACGCTGGTGAAGAGTTTGCAGAAGACTTTGACGAAGACCAGCAATGCCAATATCAAGAAGATCACAGACAGTTCATTCACAGACGAAACGCCTGTTGAAACGGATGACGAGAGTAACCCGATAGAAACCGAGACTGAAGAAAAAGATATCGAAACAGATAAAGACGGCAATGAGATCATCCGTCAGACGATCAACTACTATACTCCTTATGTCATCTACTACAACTGGCTGAAGACATATGGCTATCTCCCTGCGGATTATGCAACCGCTCCGTGATAGGTTGACATCATTGAATTGATTTGAGTTTGAATAATGCCGGAATCTTCGATTGTTCGTTTGATTCCGGTATTTTCGAAGAAAGGAGTTTTTATGACAAGCTTTATTGCCGGTGTCATTATTTTGGGTGTTGCGGTGCTTCTCATTCTGGCACGCAAAAAGGTAGGAAATTCAGGCGTCGTTGTGAACGGCAAACCTGCAAAGAAAAGCGGCCTTTTGATGCTTATCGGAGGCATAGGCGCCGCCGTTGTCGGCATCATCATGGTGATCTCATCTGTCTTTGTGTCCGTCGACACCGGACACACCGGAGTTGTGACCACTTTCGGACGTGTCGAGAACTATACGTTCGACAGCGGTGTCCACGTCAAGGCACCCTGGAATTCTGTTGTGGAAATGGACAACCGTGTTCAAAAATCCACAGTTGAACTCAGCTGTTTCTCTTCAGATATCCAGGAGGTCATGTGCAAATACACACTGAACTATCAAATCTCCAAATCCAATGCGCAGGACATCTACCGCGTGGTGGGTCCGGATTATTATGATACGGTGATCACGCCGAACGTGGCCGAGTCCGTCAAGACGATCATGGCGCACTATACGGCTGAAAGTCTGGTCTCGAACCGTGACAAGCTGGCGACCGAAATCGAAGCACTGCTGAGCGAGCAGCTGCTGAAATACAATATCGAGCTTGTTTCAACGGCTATCGAAGACATGGATTTCACCGATGAATTCACCAATGCCGTCGAAGCCAAACAGGTCGCCGTTCAGAACAAACTGAAAGCCACGACCGAACAGGAACAGAAAACGATGGAGGCCGAGCAGGCCGCCCAGCGTGCCAAAATCGATGCAAATGCATCCGCAGAAGTTGCCAAGATCCAGGCACAGGCCGATAAGGAAGTAGCTCAGATCTCTGCAGACAGCGCGGAATATCAGGGCAAAAAAGAAGCCGCCATCGCTTTGCAGCGCCTGGCATCGATCAACGGCTGGACGGTTGTCGCTGAAGAAAACGGCACCAACAGGCTGATCAAGCCGGACGGATCCGAAGTGACGGAAGCAGAACTTCAGGTCGGAACGCAGAATCTGATGACCTATTACTACGTGGAAGCCTGGAACGGCGTATTGCCGACTTATTACGTCAGCGACGGGAATGTGAGTTCAGTCATCCTGTCTCCGTCCACACCGTCCGACGGTGACTGATCTAGAAAAAGAAAATGCCTTTTATGAAAAATCGAATAATCTTTCGCCGGCTTCTATTGACGGTATCGTTGACGCTGCTGATGCTGCTCTTGCTGTCGGTTTTCACGGGCTGCGGAGACGACGTTTCAGGTGACCGCGACAGTGAATTTGAATCGTTCAGCGAAACCGCGTACGATGGGCCGATGATCTCGCTGGTCGAAGATGGGCAAGCCGTTTATCAGATCGTTCGGGCAGATATCTCGTCTGACGAACTGACGAATGCGTCTATCGCACTCAAAAGAGCGATCGAATCGTTGACGGGAACAACACTGAAAATCGGAACAGATTACGTGGACCGGACCGGAAAAGCCTATTTTCCCGAGACGGAATACGAATTCCTGATCGGTTCAACGAACCGTCAGGAGACAGCGGATTTCCTTTCAACATTTCCGCAAAACGGATACGGTGTCAAAATCCAGGGCACCAAGGTCATCATTGTGGGCACCAGCGATCACTTGTCGGCCATGGCTTGCGAGTGGTTCGTCAGCCACTATCTGACGATCGAAAATGCCAAGCCTGAGATCCCTGC
>CADBRS010000243.1 GCA_902797125.1 uncultured Ruminococcus sp. | reverse complement strand
TCATCACGGAACTGTCTCTGCGCCATGCCGGGGTGATGTCCGCGCTTCCGTCTACCAGTCTGGCGTTGCGGATCTCATACCTGGCGTTGATGTAAGGCATCAGGGGAACGATCTCTCTGTTGAGCGTCACGATGTTGTCCGGGGCGAAATTCGGGATGGCTGCATAGGCCAGCACATAAGAAAAATACCGGTCGTATTCGTAAGGATAGATCAGATTGACGGCCCCGTCCGCGTATGCGTCCTGACGGGCCTTGGCCAGATAGAGGGCGTCGCTCACGGTCCGCCAGTTCTCCCAGCTGTCCAGTCCGGGCTGCCATACTCCGGACGCCATCTCGAGCTGCACCATGTCTCCCACGACCGAATCCGGGTCGTTGATCCAGAGCAGCGCGCCGGATTCATGCAATGCGTCCCTATAGCGTGCGAGCGCGTCCCGGTTGTCTGCGTCTGTAAAGACCAGGCCGTTCGTGTAATCGAAATCCGGAGCGAAAGCGGACTCCTTGTCTTCGAGATAGACGAACTGAGGAGCCGTTTCCAGAGCTATGGACTTGGCACAGGACTCGATATAGTCTCTCACTTCTTCCAGCGCATATTGGAACGTATAGCGGCCTTCCGGATAGAAATTGCCTTCTTCCTGATACCACTGTGCATATTTCTGGATCACGGGGGATCCGTTGATGGCCCATTCCGGATGGGTCTGGAACAGTTCGGTCACATCGTTTTGGTATTTCGGAACGAGTGCGGAGAAATCGAACTGTCCGATCTTGACCGAATCGAATTGAGAGGAGAAGAACGCCGTGCCGGCTTTCATTTTGGCCGTCTCTTCGTTGGACGGATGCGTGCCGCCTGTCCAGCCGTAGTAGTTGACCAAGGTCATCACATGACCCTGAGAGAGTCCGGACGCAGCCGTTTCGGCAAGACGGTTGAAAAACTGGAGGCTGTTCGTGTCGTCCTTTGAAAGCCAGGTGTAACCCGGAAGGATATATTGCGTATATTTGACGTCCGAAGCCCAGCTGTCTGCACCCCGGAGATTGCCTTTCGAGGCTTCCCGGAGCAACGGGTTGGTCAGGTATTTGGTAAAGAACTCTGTCGTGTCACCTTTGGTGACATACAAGTCGACTTCATAGGAAAAGCTGCCGCCACTAGGGAGCGAGGCACGGTTCGTGCGGTGGGTCCAGCCCGTAGGCGTGAGCACCGGCTGCTCGCCCAACCAGGAGGAAGAATCTGACAGATTGTGCCTTTGTGTGTAACTCGTGCCCGCAAATTCGTCATTTTGCGCGATCAGGGTGCTGACCGCCGTGACGTTCGACTGGGGCTGATAGAACCCGGTCATGGCAGAACTGTGCGGGCCGTAGATGACGCTGGGCTGCTGGTAGTTCTCTTTGATCTTGTCAGCCTCGACCAAAGGTCTTCCGCTGGGCCAGGGCAGATAGTAGTAGCCGCCCGAACGGTAAGCAGGGGAGAGTTCGGTCTCCACGTGACCTTCCAGGAACCACAGCTGATCTCCTTCGTTTATAAGGTAGATCTTTCGGCACAGCCTGTCCTCGGAAAAACTGTATTGGATTTCCAAGGATATATTCTTCGATGTCAAGGAATCATGTCCGAGGGTAAGCGTGAGGACGCCGTCCTGTGCCTTGGAAGACGTAACGGTACAATCCGAGAGATGGATCGTGGAACTGTCCGCGCCCTGATAAAAGATCCGGATCTTTTCGTCCACGGACGCAAAAACAGGTGTTTCATCCAGTGAAACGGATCGGACGGTCCCGGAGTCGAGATCGATCTCGGCGGACAGGTGTCCGTCCGCGGATGTGAGAATGGCTGTCTGATCCTGCATATCGATCTTTCCTTTCTTTTCTTCGGCCCGTGTCCCGATACCGAAAGCCGGCCGTATTAGCATGAGCAAGGCCAGGCCTGTCAGGACAAACCGGACGGGGAACAGTTTAGAAACGATGGGATGAAAACGCTTAGTCATGTGCATCACCTCCCGCGTTCTTCTTGCCGGACCCGATCTTGAAGAAGATAACAAATGAAATGCATCCCGGGACCAGGATGACCCCGATCAGCAAAGGCCAGAACCAGGGGCTCTTTCCGCCCTTGTCCGAAGAGGGTTCGGACGGGGCAGGTGTTTCCTGCGTTTCCGTTTCAGATTCCACTGTTTCGTCCGGTTTTTCCGTCTCTGTCTGGGTATCTGTCTCTGGCGTTTTTTCCGTCTCTGTCTGTTTGGGGACCGTCTCTCCGGCTTTGCCGTCCGACGTCCAGACATAGGTGTCGTCCAGAATGAGGTTATCGAAAGAGGCACGCCCTACGCAGGCCACGAGCCCGAAACGGGATCCGTATTGGTTTTCTTCCGGAATGTCTACTTCGAAGAGTTTCTGTCCGTCTATGAAGACCCGGACGTTCCCGTCCTTGATCCTGATGCGCATATGGTAGGTCTCACCCGGTACGCATGAAAAACTGTGATAGGAGGGACTACCTCCGCCGAGGCCTTTTTCAGCGCCGTTCACCACGCTGTTCACCTGAAAACCGCGGGAGGTGTTCGTGTTCCATCCTTCGATGGTGAAATAGACGTAGGCGTCCGCTGAGTCGTTGGAAAAGAGGACAAAGCCCATCCGGCACCCGGACGCGACGTCCACGCCGGAAAGGCATGTCAGGTCCGCTTCCAGGATGCAATCTGAGGGATCTGCATAATCCTGTTCTTCGATCAGGCAGACGGCTTGCTGCCAGGTGGAACTGGACAGTTCCAGCCCGTCCTCTCCGATCTCGTAACTGCCATAGGGACCGGTCTGGAAAGGCGATTCCAGAGCGACCGCACTGAGAGGCAGGACTCCGAGGCATAAAGAGAGAAGGATGAGAAAGAGTATCGGTTTGGAAATGGGTCTGTCCATAAAAACCCTCCGAAAAAACGGTTGGATGATCCGCCTGCGGATGATGCAGGGCGGGGGTTTGTAATCAACTATATGATACCAACGGGGGAGTGGAATGTCAACCGGGATGGGTGAACTACATCGGCAATTGAATTGCCGAGCATCAAAGAAATCATATATTTTGATATTGTATTATGAAATAAGTTGCCAAAACGATTGACATTGTAAACCATTAAGAGTATAATACTAGTTGGTTATGAAAGGAGAAAGATTCATATGACAACACCAACTCAAATCAGGATTGATTCCGATATTAAGAAGCAGGCAAATGAGCTGTTTTCAAGTCTTGGCCTTGACATGTCGACCGCCGTCAATCTCTTTCTCTATCAATGAGTTCTAAGAGGAGGCCTTCCATTCAACGTTGAGCAACCGAAGTACAACGATGAGACACTTGCTGCGATGGCGGAAGCCATGCGCATCTCCAAGGACTCCAGCATAAAGGGGTACGCCTCGGTGGAAGAGCTCAAAAAAGCATTTACCGCAGAATGATATACCATATCCGTTTTTGAACATTTACAATTTGGCTGCTGGTCTCTTTCAGGATGAAGGTCCTTGGAAAGGCCAGCAGTCAACTGTTTTGTGTGCAGTCGCATTTCTAAATACTGTAAAACGGTGAATCGGGCAATGGTGAGCCGGTGGGAATATTCAATACTGACAATAGTAGTATTTATTGCTTTTCGTAGTAGTAAAAACCTTATTCTCAACTTGTTTATAAATCAGTTCTTAAACAAGTTGTAGTGGAGTCGTTTTTGGTTTTATTTGAAAATGGCAATTGCGGAATCTTTTCAATCTGTTAATTGCCTTTTTCTTTTTTGAAATTTGACAGAAGGTAGGTTTTTATTCAAAAGAGCGCAACTTGTTTATGAACAATATCATATAAAAGTATTGAACTTGTTCATGAACTAGTGTATAATATAGTTAAAGTGAAGGGGGATTTAATCATATGAACGTGAGCAAAGAGATTAAACTATTGTGTCATGTGCTCAATCTGAATGAAACAGAATTAGGGATAAAACTTGGCGTAAGTTACGAAACTGTAAATAATTGGAAGCACAATCGTAGGAACATAGACGTGTCTAATCTTGATAAACTATATTCTTTCGCTTTCGATAATGGAATTAATATCAATAACATTTTTGAACAACTCCTCAAAGAGAATCATGTTGATAGAGAAAATGTTGTTTTGTTTCATGGAGCAAAAAAAGAGTTTTCTATGCCTATCGATATCCAGAATCATTCAAAAAAGAATAACGATTTTGGCTTAGGATTTTATCTTGGAGAAAACTATGAACAAGCTGCCAATTATATTTCTACAATCAACAAGAACAAAGTCTATGCATTTAAACTGAATACCAGTGGCTTAAAAAAAATAAGATTCAATGTTGATAACCAATGGTTGTTGGCAATTGCTTTCTTTAGAGGTTGGCTTAAGGATTATGAAGATCATAATTTGATCAGAAGCATATTGAAATCAATTCAGGATGCAGATGTGATCATAGCACCGATTGCTGACAACAGGATGTTTGATATCATCAATGAGTTTGTTGAAAACGAAATAACGGATGAACAGTGCAGACATGCTTTGGCGGCAACAAATTTGGGCAATCAATATGTTCTAAAAACACAAAAGGCGATAGAATCAGTCGTTTTTTTACAAGAAATGTTTGTTTGTACTAAAGAAAAGGATTATTGTACCGATAGTCGTGTTCAGTTAACAAATAATGGACTTCAAAAAGTCAAAATGGCCAGAATCGAATATAAGAACAAAGGTCATTATATCGAGGAGTTATTGCAATGAAACCACTTGAGCCAATTGAGATAAAATTATGTCAGTTACAAGCAAAAATCTTTGAAGAGTCTGTCAAAAAAACCAATTATAGTTCACCCGTTTTTATCAGGAGGTTCATGTTTTCAAATATAGCTAAATCATTTGATGACAAACAGTTTTTGTTTCAAACGGTTTCAAGCGATGAAGTATTTGATTTGTTAGATGAAGAATATGGAATCAGCAATTACGGAAAAACAAAATATACTGAAGATCAGATGTTTTGGATCGGATATA
>CADBRS010000242.1 GCA_902797125.1 uncultured Ruminococcus sp. | reverse complement strand
GGAAAAAGACCTTCAGAACGAAGGGTCTTTCAATCAGGAAAACCGCGAAGACGGCAGTCCCTACAAGACCGAGGACGGCGGGAGCGGCTACCGGTACGGTTCGGATTTCACTTATGAACCGGCCAAGAACGTGACCCGCAACCATAGTCACCGCGCATTGGTCGTGGCTGTGGCGCTTCTGACCACTTTGGTCACATTATTGATCGCAACAGTCATCTTTACAACGCTCTTTGCCCTGTACGGACGGAACGACCGGTATCCGGTAAACTCGAATACGGAACAGGGAACGACCGCGCAGGACACCACTCAGAAATCCAAAGTGCCGGTCGTCGTCCGGAGTGAGAACGACTCGGGCAGCGTCGTCAAAGCAGACCCGATCGAAGAAAGCAAGATCGACCTGGCCACCGGATCCGCCGGAGACAAAGCCTACGCCACGATCACCGAAGCCGTGAGCGTCGTCAAGGACAGCGTGGTGGAGATCGTCGTCACAACGACGTCCACATCCTATTTCGGCGTTCCTACCGTACAGAGCGGCGCCGGCTCAGGCGTCATCATCACGGACGACGGTCATATCGTAACAAACAACCACGTCATCGAAGGCGCCAAGACCATCTCGGTCACATTGACGGACGGAAGCACCTATGAAGCCGCTTTGGTCGGCACCTCCGAAGCGGACGATCTGGCGGTCATCAAGATCGATCCGGGAACCAAGAAACTGACAGTCGCGGAACTCGGCTGCTCATCTAATCTTCTGGTCGGTGAATCCGTCATCGCCATCGGCAACCCCCTGGGATCACTCGGCGGAACCGTGACGAACGGGATCATCTCGGCTCTGGAACGCAGGGTCTCCATAGACGGACACGTGCTCACGCTGTTGCAGACCAACGCAGCCATCAGCCCCGGTAACTCGGGCGGCGGTCTGTTCAATATGGCAGGGCAGCTCATCGGCATCGTCAATGCCAAATCGTCCAGCGTGGACGTGGAAGGCATCGGTTTCGCGATCCCGATCGACACGGCTTACGTCATCATCAAAGACCTGATGGATTACGGCTATGTAAGGGGACAGGTCGATCACGGCCTCACCATCCACGATATCACGAATAAACAAGTCGCAAGATATTATTTCAATTCCAACGAGACCGGCGTGTACTGCACCGAATCCAAATACGCAGACGTCCCCGTCGAATACGGAGACCGGATCGTTTCGGTCAACGGCGTGGAAGTCTCGAGCGTGTCCGCCTTCGAGCAGATCCTCAAGAGATATGCCGTCGGGGACAAGGTCACATTGGTCGTCGTCCGTTCGGGCGAACAGGTCAGCGTCGAGATCACGCTCCACGAGTACGTCCCGGACTATATCACCGCAGGAAACTAACCATTTAAATGCCGCCCCGGGCGGGAAAGGATCAAACCATGTATCAGATTTTGGTCGTCGATGATGAAATGCGGATCCGTTCATTGATCCGCAAATATGCCGAATTCGAAGGTCACACCGTGACCGAGGCTCAGGACGGGATGGAAGCCGTCATGCTGTGTAGGAAATACAAGTTCGACATCATCATCATGGATATCATGATGCCCGAGCTGGACGGATTTTCGGCCTGTCGGGAGATCCGCAAATTCTCATCGACCCCGATCATCATGCTCTCCGCCCGCGGCGAGGAATATGACCGGATCAACGGCTTCGAAGTCGGTATCGACGACTATGTCGTCAAGCCTTTTTCGGGCAAGGAACTCATGCTCCGGATCGAAGCGATCATGAAACGGGTCAAAAATCCTGCGCAGGAAGAAAAACCGAAGAACGTCGTCATCGAAGTGGACGGCGGCAAACTCACGGCGGACATCACGGCACGTATCGTCACGCTGGACGGGGAACGCGTCGAGATGTCTCCGAAGGAAGCGGACATTTTGTTCTATTTCCTTCAGAACAAAGGCCGGGCTCTGGACAGGGAACAGATCATCGAAAAAGTCTGGGGCAACAACTATTTAGGCGATGACCGGACGCTCGACACGCATATCAAAATGCTGCGCAAGAGACTGGGCCGGTACGCCTCCTGCATCGCGACCGTCCGCAGCGTCGGATACCGCTTCGACGATCCGTCATGAGCACCGCAGAAAAAAAGAGGAAGGGCATGAGCATCCGGGCCAAACTGATCCTGTACCTGGCCTGCTTCAGCGCCCTGATCTTGCTGGTTTTCTGGTTTTTCCAGATCTTCATGCTGGACCGCTTCTATGAATGGAGCAAAAAGGATCAGATGAAAAAAACGCTCTCCCAGCTGGAGCAGTCTCTCCGGGAAGATGAGGCGGAAGATATGGAACTCCTGCTCAACGATCTGGCCAAGATCGAGCAGTTCAATATCACCCTCTACCGGGTCGAAGGTCAGGAACTGATCCGGGTCAGCCAGTCCCAATCCGGCCTCAGCGGCCGCTTCAAAGGCATGGATCCGAAAGTCCTTTACGATCTCTACGAACAGGCTTTTGAGCGTTCGGACAGGATCCTGACGCTCGAATCCAAACCCTTTGAAGGAGAGGAAAAACCCGGAGAATTCGAAAAAGATGTCTCATCTGAGACAAGAAATGAGATTGTTTTCGATGAAAACGGAAATCCGGTCCTGCCTGAAGGCGTGGATCCGTTCCGCGATATGGATCGGGACCGGAACGCCTCAGCACTCTTTATGATGCTGGCGACAGACAATGCCGACGGGGTCTCCTATGCGATCACCATCGACGCCACCATGACGCCTTTGGAATCGACCGTTCAGACATTGCAGAGACAGTTTTTCCTGATCGCCGCGATCGTGATCCTTTGCGGGCTGGTCTTGTCTTTACTGCTTTCGCACATCATCTCCAAGCCGATCGTCAAGATGAACCAGTCAGCCAAAAAGCTGGCCAAAGGGCATTACGACGCGGACTTTTCGACGGGCGGATTCAAGGAAGTCTCCGAACTCTCCGAATCGCTTGACGAAGCCTCGTCCGAACTGTCCAAAGTGGACAGTTTGCAGAAAGAGCTGATCGCCACTATCTCCCACGATCTGCGCACGCCTCTCACGATGGTCAAGGGCTACGCCGAAGCCGTCCGGGATCTGCCGGGCGAAGATACGCCTGAAAACATGCAGGTCATCATCGACGAAGCCACCCGGATGAGCGAGCTGGTCAACGATCTCTTGGATCTATCCAGACTGGAATCCGGCGTCCGCACGCTGCAGCTGGAGCGGTTCGACCTGACCTCCCTCATCTCCGAAGTCATGTTCAGATATGAAAAGCTGACTTCCCATGATGGCTACAAGATCCTGTTCGAACCGTCCGGAGAAGCCTTCGTCCGGGCAGACAGGACCCTCATTTTGCAGGTCGTTTACAATTTCATCAACAACGCCATCAACTATACCGGAGACGACCTGACCGTCCGGGTCCGCGAGATCCTCGGCGACCGGACCGTCCGCATCGACGTGGAGGACAGCGGGGAAGGCATTCCCGAGCAGCAGATCCCGCAGATCTGGGACAGATACTACAAAGTGGACAAAGTCCACAGGCGCACGGCCGTCGGAAGCGGCTTGGGCCTTTCCATCTGCAAAAAGATCCTCTTGTCTCATAACGCAGCCTTCGGCGTGGAAAGCACGCTGGGCAAAGGCTCCGTGTTCTGGTTCGAACTGCCGCTGGACAAAGGCGATGCGACACAAAGCTAAAGCACGTATTTTTGCCGTTTCTCTTGACAATACGTGCTTTGCCTCGGTATAATCTATAGGAATTATGTTAACTTCACGCGCGAGGAGGAAGACCGGTGAGCCGCTTTCAATTCAAACCGATACATTGGATCTTACTGGCTGTTTTCGGCGCCGTTCTGATCGTATCCGTTTCCATGATCATCGTCCAGCTGGTCGGTGAACATCAGGCCCAAAG
>CADBRS010000241.1 GCA_902797125.1 uncultured Ruminococcus sp. | reverse complement strand
GATAATCGTCGAACCCGATGCTGTAGAGATCCTCTTCCGATTCGATCCGGTACATATCGAAATGATACACGGACCGGTCTCCGTTCGGGTATTCTCTAACGAGAGCAAAGGTCGGGGATTTGACCGAGGCTTTCGGGTTGAGCGCGGCTGTGAAACCGCGGGCAAATGCCGTTTTGCCGACACCGAGATCTCCGTCCAGGGCGATGAAGCGGGGGCTGTCCTGCCTCTCGTAAAGAGACAGAGCCAGTTCGGCCGCTTTTTTTTCAGTTTCCTGTACGGAATGCGTCTTGAAAACCATGGTTTGCTCCCATAGATCAGCTTTTGTTTTCGGTATCTTTCAAAATCAGTGTCTTCATGGCTTCCACGGCCACGCGGACGGCGGCGGACGTATCCTCGCTCATGGTCTGATCGAGTCCGGCTGCTTCGCGTTCCTGGTTCCAGACGACATGGAAACAGGCGCCGCTCCGGCATCCTCTGGCGTCTGAAACGACGAAGAGGGTGGAAGATTCCATTTCGGAAGCCAGGACACCGAGTTTTTTCCAGGCTTCCCATTTGTTTTTCAGTTCATAACCGACCGGACTGCTTTCCGGGTCGTGCTGCCCGTAGAAAGAGTCTTTGCACTGAACGACCCCCGTATGCGTCCGGAAGCCCAGTTTGCACGAGGCCTCACGGAGAGCCAGCATGACGTCCGGATCTGAAACGGCCGGATATTCGATCGGTGCATATTCCAGAGAAGTGTGTTCGTACCGGATCGCTCCGGATGCTACGACCACGTCGCCCGAACGGACGTCCAGTGCGATCCCGCCGCATGTGCCGCAGCGGATGAATGTATCCGCACCCAGATGGTGCAGTTCTTCGACGGCAATGGCCGTGGAAGGACCGCCGATCCCGGTCGAGCAGACAGTCACCTTCTGTCCGAGCAGCGAGCCTGTGTACACGTTGTATTCGCGGTTATAGGCGATTTGCTTTGCATCGTCGAGCCATTGGGCGATCGAAGGGCATCTGCCCGGATCACCGCAAAGGATGACATATTTTCCGACATCGCCTGCCTGACAGTGGATATGATACTCTTTTTCTGTTTTCTGCATGGGTGCACCTCGGTCTTCTAACTCATCTTATTATAGCACGAGCGTGCGCGAAAGAAAAGAGATTGATGTATTTTCGACAAAAAGAAGGCCGCACGGGGCGGCCTTCAGAAATGGATTTGATCAATTTTTGGCTTTGCCGGAAATCTTGGCGACCATGTAGATCAGCCAGTTGGCGTGTTCCTGATTGGCATTGTCGGAGATGGTTCCGTTTTTGACCCAAACTTCAGGGTAGGTGGTGACCGAATTTGTATCGATGAATCTCAGCATCTGTGTCAGTCTTTCCGTATCGCCTGTCGACCACAGATAGTAGAGTTCCCAAGCTAGTCCCTTACCTATGACGTGGTTCCCGGAGGAAACCCTTTCGTCATTATCATCGAGTTCAACAACGACGGGGAGCATCTCGTAGGCTCCGTATCTTTCCGTTCCGAGCCGACGGTATTCGGAGTAGGTGTTGGCCATGATCTCTTCGTCCATCGCATACCATTCGCATGCAACGGGCGCGAGGCTGACGAACGAGAAACCTTTGTAGACTTTTCCGTCTTCGTCCAGGGCAATCAGTTCGGTGTAGATCTTTTTGCCGTTGATCTCGCTTGTGAGGTTTTCATGGATGCCTGCTGCGATGATAGCTGCATATGTGCCGAATTCCTCTTCATCGGCGCCTTCACCCAATTTCTTAGCGACAGCGGACATCTTGTGAAGGGCTTCGGATGCGAAGCAGTTCGTGATCAGATCATAATCCTGCCAGTAGCGGCCTTTTCTGGAATGCTCATAGCTGGGGTTATACAGCAGGTTGTTGTCGTGCAGATAGTCTGAACGATCGGAGTTGATGAAATAATCGGCAAAATCGGACATCAGAGGATAGAGCTCCTCGATGAGGTCCGCATAAGTGCCGTCATCGGCCAGCGCGAACATGGCAAAGGCGTTGACGAGCATGTAGTGTCCGTCAACCTGAATATTTTTCGAAAGGGGCTTGATCGTGCAGACGCCTGCGATGTAGGACAGATGATTGTCATCTGAACCGTACCATGCGACAGAACCCGGTTTGGACGTTTCCATGGTGAGCGTGTAGGGGTCATCGGCATCCAGTGAGAACAGGGGCAGATGGAACTGCAGCTTGAAGGCTTTCGCAGATCCTGCGTTCAGTGCCTGGCAGGAGAAGGTCTGTGAGTCGACTGTGTAGCTGCCGCTCTTCAGCGTGAATGTGAAAGTATCGCCCTCGGCGATCTCGCCCTCGGAACTCAGATAGACGATGATGTCGGCCAGGTATTTGCCCTGTGTGGCGGCGTCGAGCGTAACTGTTCCGGGAGTTGTGGTCTTATAAGCGATATCTGCAGCTTCGGGAACTTCATCTTCGGTACTGGCCGACCTGGCGCGGACTTCGAAACCGATCGTGTGGTGTTCCACAATCCAGCCGTTATAAGCCGCGCTGTCATAGTTGTAGGACGGCATGGTAGAAGTGCCTGTCTGTCCGAAAGCAACGACGTTCTTCGCGTCTTCGGTTGCATAGACGGTGAAGACATAGTCTTGGCCGCTCGTGACCCGAACGGGTGTTTCGAACTTGAAAGTGATGAATCCCGAAGTGGCTTCCGTGATCGGGATAGTCACTTTGCCCAGGGACTCATCGTCTTTATCCGTGCCTAGACCCAGAACTAAAGAACCTCCGGCTCCGCTGGTTGATAGAAAGACGTCGATCTCGGCGATCTGGTTGCTCGCTGCGGTAAAGGTCTGAGCGCAGGCGTGAACGGGTCGATTGATCAGATACAGGGCAGCGCCGTGGGACAGGGAACTGACGCTATCGCCGACCTTGCCTCTGTAATCCACTTTTTCCTCGGCTTCAAGCGGGTTCATGATGTGGATCGCATATTGCGCATTCAGGGCGATGTGTGTTCCTGCGATGAATTTCAGCATGGAGCTGGCCATATCCATATCTCCGTTGATGATATGAGACATGACCTGGATCGACGCGTCTCTGACGAACATGCCCGAGTAAGCGCCGTTGATCGATGTGGGCGCGTATCCGTTGGGCAGCAGTCTGTTGACCATGGACTCGTAGGACTTTTCATAAATCGACTCACCTATGTTTGTGAGTTGAACGAATTTTTCGTTTTCCATGTCAGTAGTTTCCGACTCCTTGTCATTGGTTTCCGATTCTTTGTCGTTGGTTTCTACCGTTCCTGTTTCGGAAGGCTGTTCGTTTGTCTCCTTTGTTTCCGCCGGTGTTTCGGGCGTGTCGGTATTCCCGCAGGCGCTCAGAAACATCACGCACAGAAGCAGTGCGGAGAGCAGTTTGATGAAAAGGCTTCTTTTCATTGATCGCTATCGACTGATTCATCCGTCCGCCAAGCGGCTCAGTCGCATCTCCTTTCAGTTAATCAGGGTGATTCGGAACAGGGGATGAACCCGTTCGAAAGGGGTGGTTTTAAGATTCTATTTCGGGCCAGGCGTACCGGGTCAACGTCCCGGCTTCCTGGAGACCTTCGAATTGGTTTTGGCGTAGCGCCTCGTAAACTGCGACGGCTACGGAATTGGACAGGTTCAGCGATCTGAGATGAGGCAGCATCGGGATGCGGACCGTGGTGTCCGGATGATCCAGAAGCAGTTCCTCGGGCAGACCGGCCGTCTCTTTTCCGAACATCATCCAGATATCCCCCTCATAACGGACGTCTGTGTAATTCCGGGGACCTTTCGTCGAGAAAAACCAGATCTTCTCGGCACCGTGCTCCCGAAGGAATTCGTCCGTTGAGTCGTAATGATGGATATCCAGCAGTGGCCAATAGTCCAGGCCCGCCCGTTTGAGCTGTCTGTCATTGATCTCAAAACCCAGCGGGTGGATGAGATGCAGGGACGCGCCCGTCGCGGCGCAGGTTCTGGCGATATTGCCCGTGTTCTGAGGGATCTCAGGCTGATGCAAAACGATATGGATGTGCATGATAACCTTCGATTCAATACTGATAAATACTGCCTCCGATGAATTCCCTGAGCAGGGAATCTCTCGGGATGTACGATGTCTTGAGCGGGGGCAGCTGTTCGACCAGACCGATCAGGTCGTCCAGTTCATGAGCCTTGACAAATTCGGGAGTCAGTTCTTCCTGGAAAGAGGGAAGCTCTTTCAGGTAGTGGGCCAGGATGCAGGGTTCATAATCGTGGAACGTGTCGAGATGGATCTCCGCATTGTGGCGGTGAGGCGTGATATACAGATGCTCGCCCGCATTGACCGATTCCATATTCAGAACGGTTTCCTGAAGGGAACGGCCGCGGGTGCTGCTGTCCCTGAGCATGCGCCTGGCGACCCGCAGAAAATGCGGATGGATGACTTTTTCGTCTGCGGTCAGGACGCGCGTCCTCGGAGAGGCATAGATGCCCAGTGCCATCGATCGGAGCGAATTGAAAATCAGGGGATTGAGCATATGGATCCCTTCCAGGATGATGACGGCCTCTTTATCCCCCTGAACTTCGTATGAGGGTCCGTATTCGGACGTCTTGAAATCGAAAGTCGGGACTTCGACTTTTTTGCCCTGGAACAGATCTCTGGCGCACCGGGTCAGTCTAGGGATGTCCACGCAGAACGGGGACTCGAAATCGGTGGCTTCGGGCGGCCTCAGTGAAGCGGGCAGGAAAAAGTTGTCCATGGAGAGCATGATGACGGGGACGGTCAGGTTGATCAGATAGTCCCTCAATCGGAATGCAGTCGTTGTTTTTCCGCTGCCGGAAGGGCCTGTGAGACAAACGATCCGTCTGCCTTTGAGCATGTTCTCGACGACTTTGGCTGCGGCACTGCTGATCTTGTCGTGAAACAACTCTTCACATTTGAGGATGAAGGCCGTTTCTTCACGCATGTTCTGCATCAGGTAATCAACGTCGATAATTCGCATAACTGGTTTCCTTTTTGATTTTTGTCAGGTCTAGGGCTTCTTTTTGAGTGGCTCTTCGGTGCCGTCCGGCCTCCGGATGACCGTATGGTCGAGCTGGG
>CADBRS010000240.1 GCA_902797125.1 uncultured Ruminococcus sp. | reverse complement strand
GGCGTGAGACGGATCGAGGCTGTGACCGGGTACGGCGTGTTGGAACTTTTGCACGGCAAAGAAAAGATCCTTTCCGAACTGCAAAAAGAATTGAAAGCGCAGAACCAGTCCGATCTAC
Source organism: uncultured Ruminococcus sp. (assembly GCA_902797125.1). Classification (GTDB taxonomy): domain Bacteria; phylum Bacillota; class Clostridia; order Oscillospirales; family CAG-272; genus RUG14240. The sequence goes on along the minus strand of CADBRS010000240.1, from coordinate 2,689 downwards.
CGCATAGTGTGGCGCAACTCAAAGGCGAACTGGCAGACGCGAAGAAAGAGATCGAGTCCTTGAACGCAAAGATCGCGTCCTCCGGATTGTCTGACTTGTTGAGAGAAACTGAATCGGTCGGTTCTTTGAAACTGCTCGTTCATGAATTCCGTGATACGCCTGCGGACGTGGTCGGGGCGATGGCCGATCAGCTCAAAGCCGATGAATCCGATCTTGTATGCGTGTTTGCAATCCGGGAAGGTGAAAAACTCACGTTCCTCAGCGTGGCCGGTACAGAAGCCGTTTCGAAGGGCGTCCATGCCGGCAAACTGGTCGGCGCGGTCGCAGCCGTGACCGGTGGCAAGGGCGGAGGCAGACCGGACAGAGCGATGGCCGGTGGCCGTGACGTGTCCCTTGTGGAGAAAGCCCTCGCAAGTGCCCGGGACACGATTCAGTCTATGTTGAAGTAAAACAGGAGGCTAACCTATGTCTAAATATCAGGCTCAGAATCCGAGAGCGGAACGCGAAAAAGCCCTGGCCGAAATGCGGCGCAGGGAAGAAGCCGAAGCGGCTCAAAAAAGAAAAAAGCAGAATCTGATCATCATCATCGTGACGATCGTACTCGTTGTCACCTTGTCCGTTTTTTTGGTTGTCTATTTCTCGACCCGGACGCAAAATACGGTTCCGGATACTTCCAACGAGACAACGAATCAGGAGAGCGAGACCCGTAATGCACCTCAGATGGCCGATCTGGATTTCTCCGCGGTCACGCTGGAGCAGGTCACGGAAAGCGCGGAACCGACTGACTACGTCAAGATGACGATCCAGGGCCGTGGGGAAGTCATCATCCGGCTCTTCCCGGAAGTGGCACCCGAGACGGTTCAGAATTTCAAGAATCTGGTCAGCGAACATTTCTATGACGGTCTGACTTTCCACCGCATCATGGACAACTTCATGGCTCAGGGCGGCGACCCCAAAGGTGACGGTACCGGCGATTCCGGCAAGACGATCAAGGGCGAGTTTACCTCCAACGGTTTTGAGAACAATCTGTCCCATGTCAAGGGCGTCATTTCCATGGCGCGCGGCAATTCCGCAAACTCTGCGTCCTGCCAGTTCTTCATCATGTTCTCAGACACACATAAGTCTACACTGGACGGCAACTATGCCGCGTTCGGCTACGTCTGCTGCGGACAGGACGTGATCGATGATCTGCAGACGGTGGAGCGGACAGCGAACGCCCGCGGCGAGATTGCAGTCCCGGTCGAGCCGGTCGTTATCGAATCCATCACGTTCGTGACGATCAACAAGTAAACTGGAATTGAAAAACAATATGTAACAAAATCGGGAGATCATCCTTGACGGTATGGTCTCCCGATTCTTAGATTATTCACTTTGGCCGTCTTCCGTCTGGGCCGGTGTTTCCGGCTGAACGGATACGGTTTTTTGTTTTTCCCGGTGTGCCCGGATCATGGCGATGGCGATCGAGGTCATGTTGAAAACTTCGGTGAGGATCCCCCCGACGCTGAATTTGAAGACGTCATAGACCATCCAGCAGGGAGAGACCATGGAGATCGATACGACCCGGATGACGAAAGGCTTTCCTATCTTCATGATGATCGTCGAGGCGATCTGAGCCGCGATGACCAGAATGCCCAGCCAAACGTTTTCGCCCCAGAATACGATGGAGCAGATGCCAAGTCCAATATAGGCGATGAGCAGAAAGATCGCGAAATACCATTTTTCTCTGGCCGATTTGGAAAAAGCGAACGTGAGGCCCCGGACGATGTTGGTCAGGTTGATGACCAGCCCCGCGTAGGCCACGCCCACGGGCGTCAGCACAGCCAGTCCAAACTGGATGGCGAAGAAGAATCCGCATACTGCCTGAAAAATGTAGAAATATTTGGTTTGTTTGGCCTGATAGGACAAAAAACCGCAGATCAGACCGAATACGCCTGCGGCCTGGTACAGGATCTGGAAGAGAACGGAATCTTCTGCCATATGGATCTCCGAAAACGATGTCAAAAAAATTCCGCTTCGGTTTTGAGTTTCCGGAGCGGAATTTATATATCCGCGACCACCGCAAGCGGGTTAACAAGCGGGGACTCGGATCCACGGCTTTAGGCCATGGCTTGGAGCTTCTTCGTAAATTGGCTCTTCTTGCGTGCGGCGCAGTTAGTATGAATGATGCCATGAACAGCTGCACGATCGACGCGCTTGACAAGCACGCTGTATGCTTCCTGAGCAGCTGCACGATCACCGGATGCGACAGCGGCGTCAAACTTCTTGGTAGCAGTCTTGAGCATGGTGCGTTCGGACTTGTTGCGCAACGCCTTTGTCTTAGTGATCTTTACACGCTTTTTAGCGGATTTGATATTAGGCAAATCAGTATACCTTCCTTTCCTGGTAATAAGGAATAGGACACAACGGGCTGAGAGGGTCCCCCGTGCCACTACAGCCTGCCTATGGTAGCACAAACTTTGTCTTTGGTCAAGATGTTTTTTGAAAAAACTGCAAAAAGCCTAAAAAATGTGCTTAATCGCATCGATTTCAGCCCCCTGAAGAATGCAGGACGAACCGTCCGAAAAATGGATACAAAATAACCAATTTCCGTATAGCACCAAATATCCGATGTTTATGGATTGCCGGGAACACCCGTGACTTCAGTCATGGGATGAAAGGCAACCGTTTTTGTGTCCATCAACTCTTTTCC
>CADBRS010000239.1 GCA_902797125.1 uncultured Ruminococcus sp. | reverse complement strand
GTCGTCCCCGTTCCCATCTGGATCGCCTTCCCGGATAGATCGGCCAGCGCGTTGAACACGTTGAGCTGGGCCGTCCGATACTCGGAAGACACGTTCAAAAAGCTGCGGCTCGGCCACGGGAACATCCGGAAGCGGTTGATTTCAGGCTGCAGCACGGACGCAACCAGCGTCTGGCGGTACATGACCTGGCACTCGGCTTCAGTATAATTGCCGTCTGCCATCGGATCGGACAAGGCATAAAAAGCCGTGCCCTCGACAGCATCAAGATATGTTGCATAATCCACATAAGAATTCAGGAAAGGATCGCGTACCCCGGCCCCTTTGTACTGCACGCTGGAATTCGCGGTATCCGACCAGGTCTGACCGATCACACCGTCGATCACGCCCAGGCTCATGTATGTGTCCAGCCCTGCCGTGATCTTCCAGGAAGCATAATTCAGCGTCGAGTGCGTAGCGATGTGGACTTTGGTGTCCGGATTCTTGGCTTTGATCCGGCTGGCCATCTCGGAAAGGATCCGCTTGAACAGGAACGTTTTCAGTTCCATGGTCTTGTACATGGCTTCCGGAGAATCGGTCTGGGCTTTCCACGGCTCGTTATAATATCTGACCCATTCGTCCTTAAATCCCTGAGAATAGCCCGAATCATACCACATCTCGGGTTCCTCGAACGTGATGACGTCCGGCTGATACGTATCCATGCAATAGCCCACGATCTCCCAGACATACTCGATCCAGTCCAGCGTGGGGACCATGTAGTAGTTGGTGTCACCCGAATGCACGAAGAGCGACCCGTCTTTTCTTGTCTGAACGTCTGAGATCTTTGACGGATCTCTTTGGCAATAAACGCCGTTGTCCCGGTTGATGGCCATCATCATATTGACCGTATATTCATCCGCATGCTCGAGCCATCTCGGAAACACGGAATCTGCCGAAGACTGCGTGGATGTATAACACATCATGGCATCCGATCTGAAATACAGGGAGTCTGAATATGCATCCGCTGTCTGAAATGTGGAAATATCTCCGTCGATCTCGATGCTTTGATAATTGCTGAGATATGTGCCGGAAGCGGCATCATATGTGACCGTCGGGACCAGATAGATCTCGCCTTTCTTGGGCGTTGTGGATTCCTTACGGACGACGGGTTCTCCCCCTTCGCTCTTTTCGACCAGATAAACGATCTGCTCGTTGCCCGGATTGACCGTCGTTCCTCCGGGGCGGGGCTCGTATGTCCCTACATAGCTGAAGTTTTCCGGCAGTTCCAGTTTATCCAAAGAACAGGTTTTGGTGTCGGCATCATATTTCAGGATCTCGGTGATGAAGTAGGCTGCGGCCGCAAATGTCCCGTCAGCATCATACCCGATGATGACCAGCTTGTTTCCGTCCATCTTGATGACGAATTCTTTTTCGGACAGCGCCTCCTTGGCAGCCACGGACTCCGGTCTGTTCGTCACGCCGACAAGGATCTCTTTCAAGTCCGAAAAATCGGCGTTCTTGTCTTTGGTCCAGTCAGTCTTGATCGCCAGCTCGGTTTGAAGACCCGAATTGATGGCCACACGAATATTGACAGCGGCGTCTTTTTCCGCGCTCGTGCTGTCCAGATCGCTTCTCATCACAACATATTCGGATTTTTGTCCCCGCTCGACGATCGGCACCAGATTTTCCGGTATCGTCTCAGAAGGGACCTCCGACGAAGGATCCGTCGTGTTTCCGCAAGCCACGATCCCCGGAAGCAGAACCAGTCCGAGGAGCAGACAAGCCATGATGCGTATCCAAAGTTTGTTTTCCATACCAGGCCTCCTGAAAAGAGTCTTTCTTTTTCTTCATCTTATCACTTATATAGATAGATGTCAAGAATCAGCCCTGCCGCAGAACCGTTTTCGGCATCCAAAATTCTGCAAAAGTGAAAATGAAATTATTCATTTTTGCTTTTTATAAATATATATATGAAGGATTTTTCAAAAACATCCATTTTTAGAGCCGTTTGTTGGATAATTTGGAAAAGATATATCCATTTTTGAAAAAACTATTGACTTTTTGCCGTGCATTCAATATAATGGTGCACATTACAGATGGTCATCCGGACCGTCTTGTCGTGAAAGGATTGCTGTGATATGTCAAGAACTACGATACCAGAATTATACGGCAGTTTAGTCTTCAATAACGACGTCATGCGCGAAAGGCTTCCTCAAGACGTCTATCTGTCTCTGACCCGCACCATAGAGACCGGCAAAGAGATCGATGCGTCCATTGCCAACGTCGTGGCAAACGCCATGAAAGACTGGGCCATCGAACTGGGCGCCACTCACTTCACGCACTGGTTCCAGCCTCTGACCGGCGTCACGGCTGAAAAACACGATTCTTTCATCAATCCTGTCGGCAGCTGCAAAGTCGTTATGGACTTTTCCGGAAAAGAACTGATCCGGGGCGAACCGGACGCTTCGTCCTTCCCTTCCGGCGGACTCAGAGCGACCTTCGAGGCCCGGGGCTACACGGCATGGGATCCGGGTTCATACGCGTTCGTCAAGGATAAAACGCTTTATATCCCGACCGCCTTCTGTTCTTATACGGGCGAAGCTCTGGATTTCAAGACGCCCCTGCTCCGTTCTATGGACGTGATCAACGAGCAAGCTCTGCGTGTGTTGAAACTGTTCGGAGACACCACCACTCAGCGTGTCGCCACCACCGTAGGCGCCGAGCAGGAATATTTTCTGGTCAACAAAGAACTCTTCAACAAACGAATGGATCTGATTTTCT
>CADBRS010000238.1 GCA_902797125.1 uncultured Ruminococcus sp. | reverse complement strand
GTAAAATCCACGGCGGTATCACCGGGACCCAAGTGACGGAGAATGAACAGCTTGTGCAACTCCAGAAGGTCGATCATGAAGCGCCTCCGCCAGACTTTTTGTCCGGGATATGGAGATCTGACCGCAGGAACTTGATAGTCCGTTCCACGGCGTCCTTGCTGTCATACCAGGGCTCGGAGTCGTAACGGTAATCGAATTTTTTGCAAAACCATGAAATATCCTCGGACAGTTTGTCCAGATAGGGCATTTCGACGGTCTCTGCGGCCTTGGCCAGATCCTTGTACCGGCTCTTGCTGAGCTTTTTGGCTGCTGTCTCCAGAAAGCGCTTATAGTGGGGCAGGCAGAAATAGGGTTGGCTTGCAAATTTTTGCCGGAAATCTTCATCCACGTTCCACATCTCGACCGCGTTTTCGATCATGCGGGAGAAGTGATACTCGATCCGGCCGCAGACATAGCAGCTGCCCTCCAGTTTTTCGATCCTGCGGATAGCGCGCTGACCGGGTGCGCCGAGAAGGCTGTCTTTGAGATCTTTTTGAAGATCATGCAGGTGGCTTTCCATCGTCAAGGCCATGCCTAACCGGTTTTTCATGCCGAACATCATGTCGTAATGAGTTCTGCAGAAACCTTCCTCGTTGGTGCGGATCCGGACGTCCGGTTCCATCATGGAAGCGCCCAAGATGCGATCCAGTTCGGCGTTTTCCAGTTTCCTGTACAGCGAACAGAAAGGGCATCCGCAGGACTTGTCCTGCATGCTCAGTTCGAACTTTTCATTGATGGGTATCGTATAGATGGTTTCCATAGTTAACCTGCCTTGATTTCACTCGCATCATTATATCATTTTTGACCGCCTTATGCAATGCGTCCGGAGGATAGAGGAAACTCTTTTTGTCCGGTCTGTTGATTTATTTCCGGGTTTGAGATATACTGATTTTAGACCCAAGAGTTAAGATCGACCCGAGGAAATCCAATGACGAGAACATACCGTATCGCAGAATTGAATATATCCGTAACCACGGTCGGTGCCGGTGTCCACGACCTCTGCAAGGACTATCTCATATCGTCCGGGAAACCGGATCTGGTCGTGCAAACCGGACGGGCAGATATCGATTTCGAAAGGGACAGATCGATCCGGGCATACAAGGCCTTAGGCCAGACCGTTCCGCCATTGTCTGATGATCTTTTGGAAATGTCCGCCGTCTGCAGGCAAATAGCGGAACAGACGCCTTTCCGGGATACGATCCTTGTGCACGGCTCCTGTATCGCCTTAGACGGAGCCGGTTATTTGTTCACAGCTGACAGCGGCACGGGCAAGAGCACGCATGCCGCACTGTGGCGTCAGGTTTTTGAAGAGCGGGTCGTGATGGTGAACGATGACAAGCCCCTGATCCGCGTTCAAGATGGCGTAGCCGTGGCTTTCGGCACCCCCTGGGACGGCAAAGACAGGCTGAGTACAAATATCTCTGTGCCTTTGAAAAGAATCTGTATTATAGAGCGCGGCTTACGAAATGAGATCCGGCCCATATCTGTGGAGGAGGCCTATCCCGTGCTGGTACGCCAGGTCTATAGGCCCATGGACGGAGCCGCTCTTGGAAAGACACTTGAATTGATCGACCGTCTGACGTCTTCCGTGAAGTTGTGGCACCTCTTTTGCACAATGGATCCCGAGGCGGCGCGTGTCGCATCGCAGAGCATGTTGAAAGGATAGGATGATGAAACTAAACAAAGAATTCCTTGCACATAATTCCGGAAACGAATCCTACCTTGTGGCGATGGGTAGCGCAGATTTTTCAGGTTTGATCCGGGGCAACCGGACGCTGGGTATCCTGCTGGATATGCTCCGGGAGGAGACGACTGAAGAAGAACTCGTAGCAGCCATGAAGGCGCGGTTTGCGGATGCTCCGCCGGAGACAATTGAATCTGATGTTGCCATGCTCCTCGAAAAACTGCGTTCAGTGGGGGCACTGGATGAATAACAGTTCTTTCGAAGAGATCCTCGAAAAAGAGGGCAGGCTCGTTTACTATAACGTTGGGGACAGTATGCTCCCCCTGATCCGTCAGGGACGCGATCTCGTGGTCATCGAGCGAACGTCCGGGAGACTCAAAAAATATGACGTGCCTCTGTTTCGCCGCCCAAACGGGACTTATGTCCTGCATCGGATCATCCGGGTGCGGAGCGAAGATTATGTGATACGCGGAGACAACCGCTGGCACAAAGAAGCAGGCGTCCGGGACGAGCAGATCCTTGGCGTGCTGACGACAGTCATCCGGGACGGGAAAGAATTGGCTGTACGCGGCCCCAAATACCGCTTCCGCGTCCGGATCTGGCGCGTGTTTTTCCCCTTGAGGGTATGCTGGCGGAAACTGATCCGCAGATTGAAGAAGTCGAAGATCAAAATTGATGACAAATCGGAGGTGTAACGATGGCGTTTATGGATTGCCAGGAACACCTGTGACTTCAGTCATGGGATGAAAGGCAACCGTTTTTGTGTCAATCAACTCTTTTCCAGAGAGAATCTGTTGACCCTTGCCAGTCTGTTTGGTACAATGGAATCACTAGAAAAAATCTCGAGGAAAGGAGGTATTACGTATATGTATCATGTTGAAAAAATCAACATCAAGCCGAAGCATCCGCTGTTTGAATTCTGCGTAACAGCCACTCAGATGGCCAAGAATATGTTCAACGTTGCGAACTTCTATATCCGGAACACAATGACCGGATTGGCTAAAGAGCCAGGCGAAAGGACCGACAACGAAAACGAAGTGCTTCAGATCGTTCAGGAAGGG
>CADBRS010000237.1 GCA_902797125.1 uncultured Ruminococcus sp. | reverse complement strand
GGCGAATCCACGTCTTTGAATGCATTCCCCGAACCGTCCACACCGATCAGGGCGACATAATCATAGTCGCCTGCCCGGATGGTCTGTGTTTCGGATTCTTTGGCCGATTCGGAACCGTTATCACTTTCCGAAGCGGATTCCGGATATTCCGAACCGGTCGAACTTTCTTTGTCACCGCTGTTCTGATTGCCGCAGGAAGCCAGAACACATGCTGTCAGGAGCATGCAAAACAGCAGCAAAACGGATAAAAAGCGTCTCATATGCCCTCCAATGAAAATGATCAAATTGTTCCTTTCAAGTATATCAAAATATCGCTTTTTCTGCAATCACTTCCAAAAGATTTAGCCTTTGCGTAAGGCCGTATTTTCGCTGCACTTTTTTCGAAATCTTATTATTTTGTTTTCATAAAATGTTTTTTCAAACACATTGGATGATATAATAGACGCATGAAATTTGCGATCCTTATGGCGGAAAGACTTCGGACGTCGACCGCATCGGATCCTTTCTCCAACAGAGGAATCATCAATGGACAAAATACTCATTTTGGATTTTGGCGGTCAATACAATCAGTTGATTGCAAGAAGAGTCCGGGCAGAACATGTTTTCGCGGAGATCCGGCCTTACAGCAAGGTCACGTGTGAAGACATCGTCCGGTCCGGATACAAGGGCTTGATCTTTACGGGCGGACCCAACAGCGTCTACGACCCGAACTCTCCTCATTTCGACCCGGCTATCCTGCGTCTGGGCGTTCCCCTCCTCGGTATCTGCTACGGTCATCAGCTGACCGCCTATATGGCCGGAGGGACGATCGCGCCTGCAGAAGGAGGCAGCGAATACGGAAAGACCAAGCTCTATGTGTCGCATTGCAAACTTTTCGAAGGCGTGCCGGAAGAGAGCATTTGCTGGATGAGCCACACGGATTATGTCCGTGTGATCCCGGAAGGCTTTCAGGTCATCGCGCACACGGACAACTGTCCCTGCGCGGGCATTGCCGACGAGTCCGCAAAGATCTACGGCGTGCAGTTTCACCCCGAAGTCACGCATACGGAATACGGGACGCAGATCCTCAAAAATTTTGTTTTCTCGGTCTGCGGATGCGCTCCGGACTGGAAAATGGACGATTTCATCGCGGGATCCGTCGAAAAATACAGAAAGGAACTCTCCGGCAAAAAAGTCCTGCTCGCCCTGTCAGGCGGTGTAGACTCTTCGGTCGCGGCCGTCCTTCTGCATCAGGCAATCGGAGACAGACTGTTCTGCGTTTTCGTGGATCACGGTCTCCTTCGCAAGAACGAGGGAGATTTCGTTGAACAGACGCTGGGCAAAAAACTGGGACTGAACCTGATCCGCGTCAATGCTCAAGAACGTTTCCTGACCAAATTGCGGGGCGTGACCGAACCCGAAAAGAAGCGGAAGATCATAGGCGAAGAATTCATCCGGGTCTTTGAGACGGAGGCTTCCAAACTCGGCAAACTGGATCTTCTGGCTCAGGGTACGATCTATCCGGACGTGATCGAAAGCGGCAAAGGCGATTCAGCCGTGATCAAGAGCCATCACAACGTCGGAGGCCTTCCGAAAAACATTTCCTTTGAAGGCATCGTCGAACCCCTGCGCGAACTGTTCAAAGACGAAGTTCGGGAAGTCGGGACCAGGCTGGGCATTCCCCGTGAACTGGTCTGGCGTCAGCCCTTCCCCGGGCCCGGCCTGGCCGTCCGGGTGATCGGCGAGATCACCGAAGAAAAGCTGTCCCTTCTCAGAGAGGCGGACGCGATCTTCCGGGAAGAACTGGACAATGCCAAACTTGAGACTCCCTGTTCCCAGTATTTTGCAGTGATCACAGATACCCGCAGCGTGGGCGTCATGGGAGACGCCCGGACATACGGTTATACTCTGGCGCTCCGTTCGGTCGTGACAGACGACTTCATGACGGCCGAATGGGCCAGACTTCCCTATGAAGTCCTGGAAAAAGCCAGCAACAGGATCACGAACGAAGTCCGAGGGATCACCCGGGTCGTCTACGATATCACATCGAAACCGCCTGCAACGGTCGAATGGGAATGATCTATGTAAGTCCGAAAGCCAAATGTTCGAAAAAAGTGCATGTTTTTGGCTTTTGCAACCAATAGTTGCCCCCTATGGAAAGCAGAATTGGTTGTGCAACCTTTTCGGTTATGATAAAATGACCGTAGAAATTCAAGCTTGAAGGAGTGTTGGATATGACTCAACAGACTGCACAAAGACTGAGTGAACTCAGACGGGCCAAAGGGCTGTCTCAGGAAGAATTGGCAGAAAAGCTGAACGTTTCAAGACAGGCCATTTCCAAATGGGAGCGCGGAGAGTCTTCTCCGGACACGGATAATCTGATCGAACTGGCCAAGTTGTACGGCGTTTCACTGGACGATCTGGTATTCGGCGAGGATACGGCCTCTGCAGAGACCGCTCCGGAAGATCCTCAAAGCGGCGAAACGGAAACAGACCAGACCCCTGTGACGGAGGATTTTTCTTCCGAAAAAAACAAAAAAGGCAGCACGCGAAGACTCGGAGAGATCCTTTATTCCGTCTCTGCCCTGGTCATCACCTGTGCCTATCTTTTGCTCGGTTTTCTCCTTCCGGACGGACAGGGATGGGCCCAGTACTGGTTTTTGTTCATCCTGATCCCGGTCATCGGCTCGATCGGCGACGTGATCCGGACCAAAAAGGCGGTTGTCTTCAATTACCCCTGTCTGGTCGTGGCCGTCTTCTGCGCGATCGGGATGATCGCAGGCGTCTGGCATCCGACATGGATCCTCTTCATCACGATCCCCATCTTCCATACCGTCGCCGCAACCATTCAAAACAAGCAGAATAAAAAAGGATAAGAAAACCTCTCAAATCAAAAGTTCATATGACAACAGACAGCACAGGCCCCGGCCCGTGCTGTCATTTTTTATTCGATGTTTTGGACATGACCCCGGGTGATCCCCGAATGGTTGAAAGCGTCGACGCGAACGAAAACATCCTGACCTTCAGTCAGGGCTCCGATCCGGCATCCTGCCGTCTTGTATGTGATCGTGCTGTGATAAAGCTTATCCGGTCGATGACCGAACAGGACAACATATCCCGTCGCCCCCTCTGCAGGGTCCATATCCACGACGATCTCGGTCGGACCGCTCCTGCGGACTGAGAACCGGGCCGTATCCGGCTTTGGCCCGTGACCGGACCCGAAAATCCGAAGACCGGACACGCATGGGATCTGCCCGTACGGGAGCGAGATGTGAGAGATACGGATATATTGAAGTTCCTTCCCGTCCTCAAAAAGGATCAGGTCATGCGGCAGGTCGGTTTGAACTTCCCTTTTGTCGCAAAGGGTCATCCACCGGATGCCGTCTGCACTGCCTTCCAAAAGCCATCGCGTCGTCTTGGGAGACAGATCGATATACCGGTCGCCCCGGACTTTGTCCGAGAGATGCGAAACGTCTTTTGGTCCTTCCCCCATATTGATCTGGACCGCAAAAACGGAACAGATCTCGCTCAGCCGGACTGTAAGGGATTCATCCAAAGAACTGGACGCAGCCGTCCAGTCTTCCCGGATATCCTCCGTTACGGCATGAAAGGCTTCATGCCCCGGCTGCTCGGACGTGGCGCAGACCTGTGCGTCTGAACTCAAAAGCATCCAGTCCGGCTCCGCCCATGGATCTGCCCGGAATTTGGAAACATGCATAGGCCAGTCCGGGAAACGCTGATTGCAGAACAGTTCCCCGTCCCGGTCGACGCCGGCAGGAAAAAGACCGATCCGTCTTTCAAACATATGATGGAGCGAGATGCGCATCGTGGCGGCATGCCAGATCGAGCCGTCCGGTCCGTCGACGGTCGAACCGTGTCCGGCGCCCGGACAGAACGAGCCCGGCGCAAAGGAATACGGGTTGTTTTGGGCCGGTCTAAAAGGCCCCAGCGGGCTCTCGGACTCAAAAACGCCGTCTGCATAGGTTTCGAATTCGGTCCCCGGAACAGCATATTGAAGGTAATAGGTCTTGCCCCACTTGTTCATCCAGGATCCTTCCAGATAGGGTCTTGTCCTGTTTTCAGGATCCCTTCGTTCGTAGCCTCTGCGCTGAGCGTCGGTCTGGATCAAAGCGACCGGATCGCTGATGCTTTTCATGGTCTTCCGGTCGAGTTCCCTGCCGCGTATGGGTTCGGAATCCGAACAGCCCCAATAGAAATAGACCCGGCCGTCCGTATCCTGGAACCGGTTCGGGTCCACGCCTCCGAACGTGCCTTCGATCTTTTCATAGGGACCGTGGATTGGGTCCTGCGTGCGGAACTGATCCGCAAAAGCGCCTCCGTAACTGGACGCAATGAACCAGACCCAGTCGTCGACGACCCTCACGTCCGGGGCATAGGCATACCAGGGGATCGAATCAGGCAGCGGGAACGTTTCCCAGTTGACCAGATCATCTGAGGCAAAAAGCGCGCAGCACATGGACGCGAACAAATAATATTTTCCTCGGTAACAGATCAGCGAGGGATCTGCCGCCTCCCGGCAGGCATACACTTCACCGGAATCTTTTTTGTGGATCTGGTAGCGGTAAGGAAGATTCAGAGGATTACAGAAAACATCCATCGCAACAAAGCCTCAACGTGTCTCAAATCCCGCGAGATCCCATGCGGGAAGCGCGGATTCCAGCCATTCCACGAACGAAGAAAGGCCTTTTCTGTCCTCTTCTCCGAAACGGTCGACCACTGCCGAGTCCAGATCCAGAACGCCGAACAAGTTCCCGTTTTCATGGATGGGGATCACGATCTCGGATCTGGAATTCGGGTCGCAAGCGATATGCCCCGGGAACAGACTCACGTCCGGCACCAGCTGGATACTGTCCCGGAGAGCCGCCGTCCCGCAAACGCCTTTTCCCAAAGGGATGCGGATGCATGCGGTCTTGCCCTGAAACGGACCCAGAATCAGTGCGCCGTCCGACAAAAGGTAGAAGCCCGCCCAGTTCACTTTTTCCATGACCTCATAGATCAGTGAACAGATGTTGGACAAGTTGGATATCCGGTACGGGACGTCCTCGGTCAGGGCTTTCGCACGGGTCTTCAGATTCCCGTAATCAGTCAAATAGTCTTTGCTCATCCGAGTGCTCCTCACCTATTTCAGGTATGCGCTGACAATATATTTCGGACGTTTCTTCGTTTCAAGATAGATCTTTCCGATATATTCTCCGATCACGCCCACGGCCAGAAGCTGGATCCCGCCCAGAGCCCAGATGGACACCGCCAGGAAAGTCCAGCCCGGTATCGTCTGGCCCATCGCATACCGGATGATCGAATAGATCAGGATCCCGATGCTCGCCGTAAAAACGAGAAGCCCGAGGATCGTGATCCACCGGATCGGCTTGACGGACATCGACGTGATGCCTTCGAAAGCGAAAGACAGCATCTTCCGAAGGGGATATTTGGATTTGCCTGCAAACCGCTCTCCCCTTTCATAGGTGACCGTCGTGCTCTTGAATCCCACCAAGGGGACCAGTCCGCGCAAAAACAGATTCACCTCTTCGAAATGGGAAAGGGCCTCCAGGGCGCGTGAGCTCATCAGGCGGTAATCGGCATGATTATAAACGACTTCCACGCCCATCATTTTCATGAAGCGGTAGAAAAACTGAGCCGTGGAACGCTTGAAGAACGTGTCTTTTTTCCGGGAAGACCGGACGCCGTAAACGACCTCATAGCCCTCCAGATACCGGTCGACCATCTCGTCGACCGCACCGATGTCGTCCTGAAGATCGGCATCCATGGAAATGACCGCATCGCACTCCTCACGGACCGTCATCAGCCCGGCAAGCAATGCGTTCTGATGTCCTCTGTTCCTTGAGAGGCAGATGCCCCGGAACAGTTTGTCCCGTTCGTGAAGGGATTCGATGATCTCCCAGGTCCGGTCTTTGGAACCGTCGTTGACGAAGACGACACGGCTCTCTTTCGAGATCTTTCCGGCCTCTTCCAGAGTTTCCATTTTTTCTTTGAGCCTCTTGGCCGTTTCGGGAAGGACTTCCTCCTCGTTGTAGCAAGGCAAAACAAGATACAGTATCATATCAAACCTCAGATCCAGAAGTTGAACAGTCTTTCGAAAGCACGCAGCGAAAGCGCCAGTTCTCCATCCGCTTGGATATAGTCATACAGCATCGCCCCATTCACGATGAAAGCCGCGACGGCTGCGATCGCAAAGAATTTTCTGATGAACGACTTTCCTGTCTCGTCCGTCCCTCTGGCATAGATCAGATAGATGAACAGACATCCGCCGAGGATCAGTTCCCAGGCAAAATCTGCACAGTACCGGACGCCGTATCCGCTCTCCCAGATCGAAAAGATGATCACGAGCGGAGAGATGATGCACACAGGAAGCACCGTCATTAGCAACTTTCTCTTTTCCTCTTTCGTGCAAAGTTTCCAGGCTTTGTATGCGCCGAAATAGCCGAACATGGGCAAAGAACGCCAGAACAGCCCCACCGCGTTGGTATTGGCCACGTAGTAGTAGCCGTTTGTGTTGAGCTTCGAAAAGTTTGAAAAGATAAACGGAAATGTCGGACGCACGATCGGGAAAGCAACCAGGAAATTGAACAATCCGATCATCACGAAATCGGTATGATACTGGGATCTCGTAAAATCGTTGATCGTCAAGGAATACTGGATGCCGAAATCCAGGAAGGAGCCGAATCGGGCATAATTGTATATGGCCTGCGCGCCGCCCAGCACGAGATACGGGACCAGTGCGGCTGCAAAAAACGCGACGACCGCTCCGGCTTTCATTTTTTCACCTGACTCGCGGCTCTGGGATCTCATCTTGAAGAAACCGATCAGGATGAACAACACTGCGCAGACGCAATACAGCGCAAGCGTCGGACGGGACAGCACGGCCAGAGCCAGGCAGACGGAAGACAGACAGAGCGGGACCAATCTGGTCTTTTCCTCGCTGGCGACACCGGACCTGAGCAGAAAATAGAAGCCCATGCACACGAACATGAATCCGGCGCTCTGAGCGATTTCGTAGAAGTTTCCTCTCATGAAATTATAGAAGACGCCGGAACTCATCTGCATGATGAACAGTGAGCAGCAGAGGACCCCAACCGAGATCCGTTTTCCGTACCGCTTCACGAATTCAAGGAACAGAAGCGTCAGAAAGACGATGCCAACGACGCCGAAGAGCAG
>CADBRS010000236.1 GCA_902797125.1 uncultured Ruminococcus sp. | reverse complement strand
TTTACGGACCTCGACTACATCTCGTCGTCCGGTTTGAGAGTGCTTCTGGCGACTCAAAAGAAAATGAATGCAGCAGGCGGAAAAATGATCGTGACCGGCGTGAATGAAGTGGTCGCTGAGGTGTTCGAAGTGACCGGCTTCGACAGCTTGTTGACGATTCGGTAAGGAGATTATTGAGTTATGAGATCTGATGTCATTACGATCACAAATGGCGGCAAGGGAATAGCTGAAGCCCTGCATCAGGCGGAAGCGACCGCTCAATTCAAGGATCTGTCTCCCAAAGATTCCATTCAGCTAAGGCTTTTGACCGAAGAAATGACCGGAATGTTCCGCGCATTGACCGGAGAGCAGGAGGCGAAATTCTGGATCGAAGAACACAATATGGCATTCACCCTCCACCTTTCCGCCTGTACCCGGATGACAGAGGTCAAAAGGGAACAGTTGCTGGCCGCTTCGACGTCGGGTGAAAATGCCGCGGCTAAAGGTTTGATGGGCAAACTGCGGGATCTGTTCGCACGTGCTCTGGAACCGATCGACGATTCCGTATCGGACAGTATGCCCGGAGGCTGGTATGCTTCAGACGTGGGCTCGGGCGGAGTT
The DNA here is from genome assembly GCA_902797125.1 of uncultured Ruminococcus sp. Classification (GTDB taxonomy): domain Bacteria; phylum Bacillota; class Clostridia; order Oscillospirales; family CAG-272; genus RUG14240. The sequence continues at coordinate 10,844 of CADBRS010000236.1, read as the reverse complement.
CCGAGTCTGCAGGGTGTGGCGGCCGAAAGGTGGTCCATGAATCAGTTCCGCAAATCCGTATCGGGTACGGCGGAACATGCCGAAGAATGGGACGAACTGGAAAAATCCGTCGTGGCCAAAGTCGCCGACGAGGTGGAAGTTGCCATCTACAGAGACAGAGTCGAATTGATCATCTACAAAACATTCCATTAAGTTTCGAACATACGAAAGACGGCGGAGATTGCTCTCCGCCGCTTTTCTGACCCTCCAGATATAGGAAGTCGGGTCAGGCTTTGTATTCAGGATATTCGTTGCACAAAAGGTGCCAGGGTTTCTCGTCTTCTTCGATTTCCGGAAAACGACCGACTTTGTCCGAAAAACGCTGCTTATCGCTCGTATCGGCGTCTTTGATCTCCGAAATGTAGGGGCAGTGATCGAACGGCTCAAAGAAACGGTTATCCGTGGAGTCGTCATTGCACTGGCTGACTTCGCCGACAAGCACTTTTCCATGGCCCGGTTCGCCCCAGAAAGCATGATACAGTTTTTTGGTGTTGGTCAGGCTCATACCAGGAGTCAGACGAATGATGGTGCCTGCAGGGACCGTATAATGACGTCCGTCTACCTGAATCTCGCAATCCTCGGTCGACAGATTGTCGTCTTTATCGGCCGCATAGACGCGGATCATCAGATTTCCGCCGCCGCGGTTGATGATATCTTCCTGCTTATACCAGTGGTAGTGGTACGGCGTTGTCTGATTTTCTTCCACGATCATGATTTTTTCGGCATAAACTTTCAGATCGTTTTTGTTATGCATATTCCCGTTGCGCAGTGTGAATAAGAACAGACCGCACTTATGAAAATCTCCGCTTCCGAAATCGGTGATATCCCACCCCAGGCAGTTGCGTCTGATTTCATCATATTCATGATTCTTTTCTTTCCATTCCTCAGGCGTGAAGTAGGCAAAAGGAGGCAGAAGGAACTGATGTTCATTCAGGAAGGCGGCAGCGTCTTTCATGATTTTATTGATTTCGCTTCTTTTCATATTCGAATCCTTTCTTGAGGCCGAACGGCTTGGCACGGCTTTTTAACAATAAAACTATATCACGAATATGAGGTGAAGTCAATAGATTTGGGTATTTCACAGTCGGGCCTATATGGACAAAAAGATAAAAAAACTGTATAATGAAAGCAGTCAGCGAGACAGTATCTCGAAATCAGAATGGAGACTGTAGGATATGGAAAAGAAATACTTGCTTGCACTGGACGAAGGCACCACGAGCGCAAGGGCCATCCTGTTTGATGAAAATCTGAATATCGCTTCGATTTCTCAACACGAATTCGCTCAAATCTATCCCAGACCCGGATGGGTCGAGCAGGATCCTCTGGCTATTTATGCGGCTCAGTTGTCCGCGATGACGGAGTGTATCGCTCAGAGCGGGATCTCACCCAAAGCCATCGTGGGCATCGGCTTGACCAATCAGCGAGAGACTTGCGTCGTTTGGGACCGGAACACGGGGAAACCCGTCTATCATGCGATCGTTTGGCAGTGCCGGAGAACGTCGGACTATTGTGAACAATTGAAAAAAGACGGTCACGCAGACATGATCTTGAAGAAAACCGGTCTGAAGATCGACGCTTATTTCAGCGCCAGCAAGATCAAATGGATCATGGATCAGGTGCCGGGCGCAAGGGAACGGGCAGAGCGCGGAGAATTGATCTGCGGGACTATCGACACGTTCCTGATCTGGAAACTGACAGACGGGAAACTGTTCATTACAGATCAGACCAATGCGAGCCGCACGATGCTCTACAATATTCGCACGGGTGAATGGGATGATGAACTGCTGGCTCTTTTCGGCATTCCGAAAGACATGCTTCCCGAAGTCCATTCCAGCAGCGAATACTACGGCGAGATACGGTTCATGGGCGCCAAGATCCCTCTTTGCGGGATCGCGGGAGACCAGCAGGCCGCACTGTTCGGACAAGGCTGCTTTGAAAAAGGCATGGCGAAGAATACGTACGGAACAGGCTGCTTCCTGTTGGCTCACACCGGTCAGGAACCCGTTCTGAGCAAAAACGGCCTTCTGACGACCGTGTGCGCGACAGAAAAAGGCAAACCGTTGGAATATGCTTTAGAGGGCAGCGTGTTTGTGGGCGGTGCCGTCGTTCAGTGGCTGCGGGACGAACTTCATTTCATTACGGATTCCCAGGACTCCGAATATTTTGCCAAAAAGGTCAAATCCTGCGGAGGCGTCTATGTTGTTCCGTCATTTGTGGGCATGGGAGCTCCTTTTTGGAACATGAACGTTCGCGGAGCTGTCTTCGGATTGACGAGGGGCAGCGGAAAAGATCAGATCATTCGCGCAGCTCTGGAATCGATCGCATACCAGAGCGACGACATGCTGAAAGCGATGCAGGCCGATTTCGGAGGCGAGATCTCCTCGTTGAAAGTGGATGGGGGAGCATCTGCCAATTCGTTTTTGATGCAGTTCCAGTCATCTATTTCCAACATTCACGTATCCAGACCGCAGAACCGCGAGGCAACTGCAGCCGGTGTGGCGGCACTCGCAGGATTGGCGGGAGGCGTTTTTGAAAACCGGTCCGAGATCCTGGATCTGCTCGGTGCAGGTGATGATTTCGATCCGCAAATGAATGACGATACCAGAAAGAAACTGATCGACGGATGGCACAGGGCAGTCAAAGCCTGCATGGCCTTCCAGTGCAATGAGTAAGGAGAATTCCCATGATTGAAGAAAAGATCGAAGTGCTGTCGACTGACGGCAAACATATGCTGAAAGGTTTTATTTATCTTCCTGACGGAGAGATCAAAGGATATTTCCAGATCGTCCACGGGATGTGCGAATATACCGGCCGGTACAAGAAGTTCATGAAAGATCTTGCCGATGCCGGATATGCGGCATTCGGGTATGATCATCTGGGCCACGGCGAAACGGGCAACGTCGAAAAGGATTTCGGTTTCATTGCTGAAAAAGAGGGCTGGAAACTGCTCTGTGACGACGTTTCTGCAGTCTATCGTGCCGTTTCCGAAAAATACGGACAGCATCCCTATTATCTTTTCGGCCACAGCATGGGCTCTTTCATCGTCAGAAATGCTGTGACGATGGGTGCCAAACCTGACCGTCTGATCGTTTGCGGAACGGGCGGACCGAATCCTGCCTCAACTCCGGGGCTCTGTCTGTGCTCTATCATTCGCACCTTCAAGGGATCCCATCATGCGTCGGAATTCATCCGGAAGACGGCTTTCGGAACGTATAACAAGCGGTTTGAAGAAGAAAACGACAAAGATTCGTGGCTGACGAAGGATAAGCATATCCGCGATCTGTACAGGCAGGATCCGTACTGCACGTTTCCTTTTCAGATCGCTGCCATGTCCGACCTGATCCGTCTTCAGATCCGGGCCAACAAGCAGGGAGTCAAGGAATGTCCCCGCGATCTGCCTGTCTTGCTCATCTCGGGCGAGGAAGATCCTGTCGGAGATTACGGCAAAGGCGTGAAGACTGTTTTTGAAAACATGAAAAAGGAAAATTGCGACGTCCGGATCAAATTGTATCCGAATTGCAGGCACGAGATCCTGAATGAAGATGTTTATGAGACTGTCCGGGGCGATATCTTGGCTTTCATTAACGGAGAGGAGATCGGCGCATGATCCGTATCGGCATTGACAGGATCGATGAAGAACCTGTCCGGAAACTGCTAGGGCGCGGGAGGATCGGTGTGATCTCAGCCGCATCCGGAGTGTCCTCGGATTACCGTTATCCGATAGACGTGCTTTGTGAAAAGTTCGATGTGGGCGGGATCTTTGCTCCTGAACACGGCTCCCGCGGCATGCTGGGTCCCGGAGAACTGGTGGCTGGAGGAAGTGATCCTTTTACCGACGTTCCGGTTTTCAGTTTGTATACCGACGAATACACGGAAACGAACGAAAGAAAGAGATCTTACACCCCGTCTGATGAGTCTCTGAAAAACATCGACATGATGGTTTTCGACATGCAGGACGTGGGTTCCAGATATTTTACCTATGCTTCCACGCTGTTCTATGCCATGCAGGCATGCGGTGAGAAGAAACTCCCTCTGGTCGTTTTAGACAGACCGAACCCGCTGGGAGGGGAAGTGGAAGGCAACTGCCTGGATCCGAAATACCGGTCTTTCATCGGTTTGACAAGCGTTCCGATCCGGCATGGTATGACTTTGGGAGAATTGGCGCAGTTTTACAACGGCGAATACGGACTGAACTGTGACCTGACCGTGATTCCCGTGACCGGATGGAAGCGGGACATGTATTTTGATGAAACGGGGCTCCCATTTGTCCGTCCCAGCCCGAACCTTCCTACGTTCGAGTCTGTGCTGGTCTATAACGGCACGTGCCTCTTCGCCGGGACCAATGTGTCTGAAGGCAGGGGCACCACATGTCCCTTTACCATCATCGGAGCGCCCTATATCAATCCGGTCCACCTTGCGGACAGGCTGAACAGCGACTCGTTCATCGAGGGCGTCCGGTTCGCCCCGGCGTTCTATATTCCGCTTTTCTCGGTTTACAAAAACGAAAAAGTCTACGGCGTGCAGCTGTTTGTGAAAGATAAAAGGGCACTGAAGCCCGTTGCTCTGGGCGTGCGCATGATCGAAGTCATCAAGGATATGTATCCGGATCAATTCGAGTTTACCAAGCCCTCCGTCGAGGGTGCCAGATGGCACGTGGATCTGGCTTCGGGCAATACGGATCTTCGCGAATCCGGGCTCGGAGCGGAACAGCTGATGGAAAAATGGAACGCTCAGGCTATCCGTTTCCAGAAAGAAAACAGCAAATACTATCTCTATGGTTAAAAAAGAAAGAACAGACGCTGAAAACAGATGGTCTGCCCCGCGGATCTGGATGGGTGACCCCTCGAAAGAGGACGTTTACGTCGAGTTCAAGGACCGATTCTCTGTTTTGGAAAGAAAAGGCAGTGTCCGGTTGCGCGTCTCATGTGACAGTATTTTTTCCGTACACATCAACGGCAAGCTGTCCGGATTCGGCAACTGTTCCAACATGCCTAACCGGTGTCTTTATTACACTTTCGACATCGGGGATACGTGCAGAGAGGGCATGAACGACCTCCTGATCACGGTATGGCATCAGGGAGTGGACAGCCAGACTTATATCGCACGGGACGCATATCTTATGTATGACGTCACAGCGAGCGGGCATGTCCTCACTCAGAGTTCGGACCGGACGCAATGCAGATACCATCCACATTATGTCAGCGGACGGAAAAAACTGATCACATCCCAGATGGGTCTGGGTTATGCCTACGATTTTGTTCAGGATGAAAAACCTTTTTGGCCAGCCGATGTCCTGGGTCGGGGAGAAGCCGAGCCCACCGACATCAAAAATCTGGAACTGCTGCCTGCCCCGGACGTGAAACGGATCGAAACGGAGCAGAGTCTCATTTTTGATATGGGATCGGAAGTGGTCGGGTTCCTGTTTTTCAATATCGAATGCGAAAAGGAAACCAGCCTGACCGTTTCATACGGAGAGCACCTGACGGACGGTCACGTCCCGGGAAATATACATGGCAGAGATTTTTCGGCGTCATTCAGATTGAAGCCAGGGATCAATTCGTTTGAAAATGTTTTCAGACGTTTTGCCGGCCGCTATCTGGAGATCGACACGAAGAACGTGCAGGTCCATGCCATCGGGCTCAGACCCGTAGTTTATCCGCATAAGATCAGGTATCCCTCGTTTGAGAGCGAGATCGACCGAAGGATCTATCAGGCTTCGGTCAAAACGCTGGAATGCTGCATGCATGAACATTATGAAGACTGTCCCTGGCGCGAACAGGCCCTCTATACGATGGACAGCCGTAACCAGATGCTGTGCGGATACAAGGCTTTCGACGGGACCGAGTTCCAGATCGCCAATCTGCGCCTGATCGCACAAAGCCAAAGAGAGGACGGACTGCTGAGCATCTGCGCCCCCTCGGGTAAGGATATTCCGATCCCTTTCTTTTCTTTGGTGTTCATTCTTCAGGTGTACGAATATGTCAAATTCACCGGAGATCTGTCGGTCAAAGACGAGTTCAAACCGGTCATGGACAGGATCCTTGCCGCTTTTGAAAAAAACAAAAAAGACGGGCTGATCCACCGCTTTCCGTACCCTTGCTGGAATTTTTACGAATGGAGCGATGCCAGCTCCAATCATTCTGATTTAGGCCGGAAGCCCAATGATCCTTTTGACGATCAGGCCGATCTGATTCCGAACTGCATGTTTCTTTTTGTCAGTGCGCTCTATGACGAACTGTTCTCCGGAGAAACGGACAGAAAAGAAACGATGAAAGCCGTTCGTGAATCTTTCTATGATGAAGAAACACATCTTTACAAACTGAGCACCGCGGGAAAACAGTTCAGTCAGCTTGGACTTGCCATGGCTTTGCTGGCCGGGTTGGGCGATGAGACCATCTGTCAGAAAATGACCGAGTCGGATTCTTTGATCCCGGCAACACTATCCATGCGTTCGTTCGTATACGACGCTTTGCTGGCCCGCTGTGCCGGACAAGAGGGATGGATCCTTCAGGATATACGGACAAGATGGGGGAAAATGCTCGATCAGGGTGCGGATACGTTCTGGGAAACGGAACTCGGTGCCCATGATTTCGGCGGAGCGGGCAGTTTGTGCCACGGTTGGTCCGCGATCCCCGCATACTACTTGACGATCATGCAAAAAGAAACAACAGATAAGGACAATTAAATGGAAGCAGTTTCAATTCAAAATTCAGACGTATGCGTGATAGGCGCCGGGGTTGTAGGCAGCCTGATCGCGCGGACTTTATGTGCATATCAGTTAAACGTTACAGTGCTGGAACGCATGGATGACGTAGGGATGGGCGCTTCCAGAGCCAATTCTGGCATCGTCCATGCAGGCTACGACTGCAAACCCGGAACGCTCAAAGCCAAACTGAACGTTCAGGGTTCCCACATGATGGAACAGGTGGCGAAGGAACTGGGTGTATCCTACCGCCGGAATACCTCGATGGTCATCGGCTTTGATGACGAAGACCTGAAAAAGATCAAACTGCTTCTTGAAAAAGGACGGCAGAACGGCGTTGAAGGTCTTTCTATCCTTTCAGGCGAGCAGGCCAGGGAAAGGGAGCCTCATCTCTCCAAAGAAGTCAAATATGCCTTGCTGGCACCGACAGGTGCAGTCATCTGTCCTTACGAGCTGACCATCGCCGCCATGGGGCAGGCTATGGATTACGGAACCAAACTGTATACGGGCTTTTCGGTACGGGAGATCCGGAAACTTTCCGGCAAGGATCAAATCGAGAGGTTCGAAATCGTCGGTGAAAAACCCGGACAGATTGTCAGGTCCAGATTCGTCATCAACTGCGCAGGCGTTTTTGCAGATGAGATCTCCCGGATGGTCGGGGTGAACGACGTACAGATCAAAGCGCGGAAGGGCGAATATATGATTTTGGACAAAGACGCCGGCTCATGGGTCGATGCCACTATATTCCGCACGCCCACCGCGATGGGCAAGGGTATTCTTTGCACGAGAACAGTGGACGGAAACCTTCTGCTAGGCCCGACCGCGGAAGACACCGGAGATAAAGAGGATGTCTCGACGTCGGACACCGGAATGGAATTCGTTTCAAAAATGGCTCAGGTCATGCTGCCGGACGTCCCGCTGAGAAAAGTGATCACATCCTTTTCGGGGTTGCGCGCCGTCGGCCAGACCGGAGATTTTATCATCGATCAGCCGATCCCAGGATTTATTCAATGTGCCGGCATAGAAAGTCCAGGCCTGTCCGCTTCTCCCGCGATTGCACAGTATGTCGCGGATATGCTGCGTGAGTCCGGTTTGGAGTTTGAAAGAAAGAAAGATTATGATCCGAACCGCTTGCCGATTCACTGGTTCAGAGAGTTGTCTCCATTGGAAAAGAATCAGGTGATCAAAGAAAATCCGGCTTTCGGACGGGTCGTTTGCCGCTGTGAAACAGTCACGGAAGGTGAAATACTTGAAGCCCTTCAGCGAAATCCACGTCCGCACGATGTTGACGGGATCAAGAGGCGTACTCGGGCGGGCATGGGCAGATGTCAGGGAGGTTTTTGCTCTCCCAGCGTGATGGACATGATCGCTTCGACCGATGGAATCCCTTTGACGGAAGTGACCAAATTCGGCAAATCATCCAAAATGCTGGCCGGATCCAGAGAGGAGGGGCGCAAATCATGAACCAAACATGTTTGCCTGAATATGTGATAGATTTGGCCATAATCGGCGGGGGCCCTGCGGGACTTTCCGCAGCCGTTGCCGCTTATGACGCCGGAATCAGGGATATCTGCGTTCTGGAGCGCGACGAGGCTCTGGGCGGGATCCTTCAGCAATGCATTCATAACGGATTTGGATTACATCATTTCGGTGAAGAGCTGACAGGGCCGGAATATGCGGAACGGTATGTTCGCATGGTTTGCGAACGCAACATTCCGGTTCGTTTGGGTACGATGGTTTTGGAAGTCAGACCGGACAAATCGATCCTGGCCACGAACAGGGAAGAAGGCATTTTCATTCTTCGGGCCAAAGCGGTCATATTGGCCATGGGATGCAGGGAAAGACCCAGAGGGGCTCTCAACACCCCGGGAACCAGACCGGCCGGAGTTTACACGGCAGGCACTGCTCAAAAAATGGTCAACCGGAAGGGATGCATGCCCGGAAGGAATATTGTCATCCTGGGTTCCGGAGATATCGGACTGATCATGGCCCGCCGCATGACGCTGGAAGGAGCCAAAGTCCATGCCGTCTGCGAACTGATGCCTTTCTCGAGCGGACTGGCCCGGAATATCGAACAGTGTCTCCATGATTTTTCCATCCCTCTCTATCTGAGCACGACAGTGATCAGAATCGACGGGAAGGAACGGTTGGAAAGCGTTACCATCGCTTCCGTAGATGAAAAGAGAAAACCGATCCCGGGGACAGAAAGGAAGATCCCTTGCGACACTTTGCTGCTTTCGGTAGGGCTGCTTCCGGAAAATGAACTGTCCCGCGGAGCGGGCATTCCCATTGATCCGGTCACCGGAGGCGCTATCGTCGACGAGAACCGCATGACTCAAACCGATGGCATTTTTGCCTGCGGCAACGTGCTTCATGTTCATGATCTGGTGGATTATGTGTCCGAAGAGTCCGCGATCGCAGGGCGCGCGGCAGCTCGGTATCTGTCGAGCGGGTTGTCCAAAAACCGTGAAATCACCGTGAAGACAGACGGAAAGGTCCGGTATACGGTTCCTCAACGGATCACCGGGGCCGATGAATTTCAGCTTTTCTTCCGTGTTTCCAACGTTTTCCGAAACGTACGGATATTCGTGAAGGACGGAGACCGGGAGATTTACTCGGCACGCAAGATCAAAGTCGCTCCTGGCGAAATGGAAAGCATCATGCTTCGCAAAGAAGTGGTTGCAGACCTGTCCGGTGAGCCCTTACTGGTCGGAATGGAGGTGCTCTCATGATCGATGAAAAGCAAAAAGATTTGAGTCGAAACGAACCCAAAGATTGCGAAAGGGACATGACGTGCATTATCTGTCCCCGCGGATGCACTTTGCATGTGGTTTGTAAAAACGGAGATGTGAATGTGACAGGCAATTTCTGTCCGCGGGGTGCCGTTTACGCCCGTGATGAGATGACTCACCCGGTCAGGACTCTGACTTCCAGCGTCCGAACTGTCAGCGGAGAAATGGTGAGCGTCAAGACCAGTTCACCGATTCCCAAAGAGATGCTTTTTGATTGTATGGACGTGATCCGTTCGTTCGTGCTTGAAACGGAAGTCCAGACGGGCGATGTTTTAATCAGGAATGTGATGAACACCGGGGCCGATATTGTGGCCACATCGCCGTGGAAAAAGGCCTCGTGACATCGAGACCATATCATGGCCATTTTTGGGCAAAATGTGAAATCATAACCATTATGGGAAGGAGACTGTTCAAGAGATGAGATACACTTATAAAACACAAAACACATGTTCCGTGGAAATATCTTTTGATATCAACGGAAATGTCATCACAAATGTTTCGTTTGTCGGCGGATGTAACGGCAATCTTAAGGCCGTTTCCAAATTGGTGGATGGGTATACAGTCGAACAGATCGAGGACAAACTGTTAGGGAATACCTGCGGCAGAAGACCAACATCCTGTGCGGATCAGTTGGCGAGAGCCGTTAGACAGGCTTACAATGAAACGAGTACCCAAAGGTAGATTGAAAAAAGTAATTAATTGGGAGTGCGGTATGTCGGCTGCGCTCCCCACTTTTTTGTTCACATTTTTTAAAATTTTCAATTAAACAGTTGACAAACTGTTCAACTGTTGATATAATGAACGTGGAACACAAAAGGGAGGTGCTGAATGGATATTCAGGATATTCGAAGTCAAATGCCGGACACAGAGGTGATCAATGCTGTTTCCGAACTATTCAAAGTGTTAGGCGATATGACGCGGGTCAAGATCCTTTTCGTTCTGGAACAAGGCGCCTTATGCGTGGGTGATATCGCGACTTGCACCGGGATGACCAAATATGCCATTTCGCATCAGTTGCGAGTTTTGCGTCAGGCCAAACTGGTTCGAAGCAGAAGAGAAGGCAAAGAAGTTTTCTATTCTTTAGATGATGAACATGTTTTCCAGATATTTGATTGCGCACTCAAACATGTGCAGGAAGAGTGAGACGAGTCAAGAACCCACCGCTTAGACTCAAATGAGTCTTGAAGCGGGGGCTTGTGGAGGATATTGTATATCAGTATTTTTTGCGAGCCGAGCTTGACTACCCCCAGTCTGTTCACCAGACTACGTTATTTTGGTCATCACACCTGCGGACGTCCGCCTAATCTGCA
>CADBRS010000235.1 GCA_902797125.1 uncultured Ruminococcus sp. | reverse complement strand
GTTGTTCACCACGTGGGATTCCATCGTCCAGCGCGGCTTCGGGACCTTTTCGGGCCAGTCATTCAAATAGTAAGAGGCATAATCGAATCCCTGGTCCCGCATGAGCTTGGCCATATCCAGCCACAAAGGATCTTTGGTCAGATCATAGACGTAGCGGATGGCAAAAAGCGCTTCGAACCAGCGGAAGCGTCCCCAGTTCTTGAGGGGATATTTCTTTATATGCTCGTACATGCAGCGCATCGAACGGATCAACGCGTCGTCGACCCGCTTGTCCCCGGAAAATTCCCGGTACAAGACAAGGACCTTGGAGATCAGGATCGCGGCCCACATGTCATAGTCCGGCCGCTCCTCCTTCGTGCAGGGGCAGATCCATCCGTCCTCCTGCTGGCGGGCAAGGATGTTGTCAATATAGAATTTAGCTCTCCGCTTCATATCCCGGCTGTTCGTCAGGTAGGCCAATGGGATAAAACCGTCGAGCCAATACGGCACGCGCTCCCAGCCTTCCCTGTTCCCGCCGATCCAGCGGCTGTCCCGGATGTCCGGCCAGATGAGATCCAGGTTTCCGGACAGACCTTTGGCCTGGATCCGGAGCTGATCTTTCATCCACCCCTGGGTCTTGACCGAATTGCCATTGATCCTTTGAAATGCTTCTTTCATGATTATTCTCACTTAATGTATGTCGTGTATATCGTCGTCGCGTCTGTCGCGCGGCCTTTGGCGACGCCGGTCCCGCCGGCGGTAACCAATACGTAGACGTGCCCGTCTGAAGATTTGGCGCAGGTGACCAGGCAGTGGTTCTTTTCCGGATTGCCGGCGTCATCATAAGTGTCTGCCGTATAACCCGTCTTGCCGCCGAAAACGGTGAGTCCGTTGGACAGGTTCAGGGACAGGTTGTAATCCGTGAAATTCGTGGCCCAGCCGGCCTTGAGGTAGTATACGAAATCTTTTTCGTAATAGGCCGGGGCGTTGTATTCCCGGACCGTCAGCACGTCTTTGGTGAAGGCGTTGTCCAGGGCATAGGCAAAGATGGCGGCCATCTCCTTACAGGTCGTGTAGTGATCGTCGCTGTGCAGCCCCGTGCAGTTGACGAAATGCGTTTGGGTCAGGCCCATCTCGGAAGCTTTTTGGTTCATCAAAGCGACAAATGCTTCCTCGCTCCCCGCGATATGCTCGGCGAGTACCTGAGCCGCGTCGCCCGCGGACTTCATGATGAGCCCGTACAAAAGCGAGCGGACGGAGATCTGTTCTCCGGCAGACAGCGACATGACGGACGCGCCCGAATCCTTGAGCCGCTCCACGATCTCAGCGCTCACGGTGATGATCTCATCGGGATCGGTCACATGATCGCAGGCCACGATCAATGTCATGACTTTGGTCATAGACGCGGGATAGATCTTTTCGTCACCTTTCTTGGACGCGATGACCCGGTAATCCGAAAGATCGACCAAAGCCGCGTTTTTGGCGTCTACAGTCGCCGTGATCAGCTGGGTCGAGTCCTCGGTCTTTGGAAGATAGGAATCCCTTTTGGCGCTGGTCGCGATGGGATAGCTGACCTCCCGGGTCTCCGTTTCGGTCTCGGTTTCCGTCTCGGCGGGCTCGGTCTTGTCGAACATGCATCCGGCAAAAGAAACCAGCCAGACGGTCAGGAACAGCAAGACGCCGATCGTGACCGCGACCGCGATCAAAGGCATGGGTATGTTCTCTTTTTTGGGCGGATCGATTGATTCTTCCGCTACTTTCTTTTTGTCATCCATGAGCATACCTTCCGGCCTGTCAGGCCTTCAAATGATTATTAAGGGATGGTAACGGTTCCGTCCACGGGGACGACTTCGATCTCCTGAGCGTTCCTCCCGGATGCTTCCGGAGCATACAGTTCCATGGCATATGTGCCGGATGCGGCGCCTGTCCGGACCCGGAAAGAGACGGTGACCAGCGCCTGACCCGGCGCGAGATCCTTCAATGTCGCGATCGAGATCTTGACGCAATTATCTTCGACGAGCGCAGCGCTCGTGACGCTGTCCTCACCCAGCTTGTCCGTAAAGGTATCATAGTCCAGTACGTCCGGATTGAAATAGAGCAACAGATCGGCTGCATAGAGGCCTTTGTGCTCGCTCATCTCGATCGTCACGTCGACTTGCCCGTCCACAGCCTTGGCGTCCAGGACCTTGATCACGGGCGGGATGAACAATTCCGTCTCCGTGGAGGATTCTTTTGTTTCAGACTCGGTCTCGGTGGGCCTCTCCGGCCCCTTGCCGCAGGATGCGGCACACGTCAGGCACAAAAGGACAGCGATCAAACAGAAAAACCATTTTCTCATGAATTGCCTCCTTTCAGCCCAGAGCGTGACGCTCGTCCAATGCTTCGCTGAGCATGGCGAAATAAGTCTTGTAATC
>CADBRS010000234.1 GCA_902797125.1 uncultured Ruminococcus sp. | reverse complement strand
TCCAGAAAGTCCATCATCTCATTCGTCAGCATGCCTGAGTGGATCAGTTCGTCCCGGCCCAAAGTGCTGGGGCGGAGACGACGGAGTGATGCGGAGACGCCCCAGGACGGGTCTATGACCGGTTCCTTGATCACCGTGAGTCTCATGTGCCCCTGCAGGTGTCCCTGACAGACCGGCATGGCGTTGTCGAGGACTCTGCCCGCATGGCGCAGCATGCGCCGGCAGATATCCAACGCGTGGGAAGGACTCCTGAACGTTTCCTCGGCCCGGACGATCGCACCTGAGTTATAAGTCAGGACGATATCGTCCCAGCGGTTGATATTGATCTCGTCTATATCCTCGTCCCTTATATAAGGCGCCAGCACGCTGTCTCCGGCGAGTTCGTCGTAGACTTTTTCCGCGTTGTCTTCACTGTACTGCCCGAGGTCCCGAAGGATCATGCGGATCCGGTCCCGGATCATCTCGGAAGACGTCTCGGTCCCGGAGTCCTTTAAAAGGTTTCCGGTCTCCCGGAGCATGCGGGAGCGGACTGAATCGCACAGCGCATAAAAACGATCGGTATCCAAGATCAGCCCTCCGTCACGCGTTCACAAAGTTCTTTGCACACGTTCCTGAATTCGCGGATCTGCCACAAAGCGTCCACGTCTCCGGACAGGAATTCGGCCTTGGTCACGTCCTCGAGATAGGGCAAAATATCCATATGTTCGCCGAGTCTTTCGAGTTCTTTCTGAACGGGCACGGAGATATCCTGTTCACAATATCTCGTGCAGGACAGATACGGGATGATGCGGTCTCCGAAAGAGACGCCTTTGTACATGTCCCGGTAGGCAAAAGACTTGGGGCTGGGCGATAGGAGCCTCACGTGCACGTTGCAGTCTTCCAGCGCCGTGGCGGACAAAGGATCTTTTGAAAGATCCGGGCTCACGTCCACGATGAGATAGTCGCATAGCTCGCGTATCGAGCGCAAAAGCATGCGGCAGGACGAGACGCCGTACAGCGGCATCCCTGACACCCTGTCCTTTTCGGTAAAGCCCAAAAAGCCCAGATTGTTATGTTTTTTGACCGTGCGCACCTGGCGCAAAATGGACGAGCGCGTAAAAGTCGTTTCGTTTAAAATGTTTGAAAGGCTCTTGCCCGATTGACGGTCTTCCGCGTCCAGCTGAGAAAGCGGCGGCGCGCAGGGATCGGTATGCAAAAGCAAAATGCGCCCGGCACCCGCGTCTTCGAGCGCCAGGGCAAGTCCTCTTGCCCATGTCGTCTTGCCTGAACCCGGTGCGCCCGAGATACAGACGGTCACGGTCTGACCGGTAAAATCTTGGTTATCTTTCATCAGTTATCCTCGAAATAGTTTTGCTGGGACTGAAGCAAGGCAGAAGCTCTTGCCGTGTCTGAAGATTCGCAGATCAGGGCGAACCGGATCTCGCAAGTCTTTTCGAGCTCGAAAAGTCTGGCGCCCTGGATCTCGTTGAGCAAGAGTGTGATCGCCGACGGATTCCCTGGCTCTGCGTCCGTGATCTCTTTTCCTTGAGAGTTCGTCAAGGAGATCACCCGCACGGCCCGGAGTTCTGCCGGAATGAAAGCGATCGTCTCGTCCGCGTCATAGCAAAATACGGAGACGACGTCTCCTCTGCGGAGTTTGGAAGCCAGTGCGGAAGAAGATCCGGTCAAGGATACCGAGATCGCGATCTTGCCCTGCCGGACCTGTAAGGAGCTCATGTCTTCAAAGGCCTTTCCCTCGGAGATCTTGGCGCTTTGGATATAGTCTCCGGGATAGAGCGAAGTCTGCGCGATCTTGCCTACGACGTCCGCCTCTTTCCGGATGGCCTGACTGGGCACCGATCCTGCAGTCAGCCGGACTGTCTCGATATGATCTGCCCGGATCTCAGTTCCGGAAGCCACGAATGCGCGCACCCTGACTACGGAGATCTGTTTTTCATTGCCGGACGCCCAGATGGGCACGGCCACGAAGCAGATCGCCGCGGCGAGCAGCAAACAGATGCCTGTGAGCAAACCTCTCTTGTTCCGGAATAAGTTTTTGGGGATCTTGATCCCCTTTTTATGGTCTTTTGTAGGTTTTTCTTCTTCAACCGGTTCATCCGTTTCTTCCGGGACCGGTTCTTCGGATACAGATTCAGTGTTTTCTTCGACCGGGACGTCTTCGATGAGCCCGTCGTCGAAAATGGTCATTTGTGTTCCGTCTAATTCTTTTTTCATTGTTTCTCCTTTGAAAATGTATTTTTATGAGGTATGGATTTTGGTTTCAGTTCTAAGCTTTCAGGTACGGGAGCAGCAGACAAACGGTCCCCATGCCGATCGAAAGATACGGGATCATGGCAAAACAGTCCGCCCCATCTTTCCCTTTCTTTTTCCGGATCTTTTGCACGATGAGGGCTAGACCGCAGGATAGGATCAAGCCGCAGGAAGACCATAACGGAGGCGCGAAAGTGCCCAGGGCTACCGCCATCTTGATATCGGCCCCTCCGATGCCGTTCTTTTTGCCGATCAGACGGACCAGCATCAAAGGGATGAACGCGGCTGCGCCGCCGAAAAGAAAACTCATGGGTCCGGCTTCCGGAAGTCTTGCCAGCGACAGGGCCAGCGTGCAGATCCAGAAGGCGTCTTCCATGCGGTGCTCTTTTTGATCGCGCAGCGAAGCTTCGCAAAGGATCTGGGACAGAAACAGGATGGAAACAGTATGGGCACTCAAGGAAAACAGGCCCGCGCACAGTCCCCCGATCGCACCCATGAGGAACTGGACCCGGATGGACCGCTTGTCACGTCCCCGGCTTTGGTTGATCTTGCCGACCAGGATAGATACGGCCGTATTGAGACCGGCGCCCAGAGCGACACAGCAAAGTCTTTGTAAAAGCATCATCATTTGGGGTGGGAGCCCCGGATCGCCGGGGCTCCGCTCCTTTCTCACTCGGTGTAGTTGAACATGGAAGTGATCTTGGTGCGCAGGTTTTCAAGGATCGTGGTGTTGAACAGCGCGTACAGGCCGGCCAGCACGACGCCGCCGACGACGACGGCGATGATGATCTTGACGCCGGTGTCGACGTAGGTCTCGCCTGCGTTGTCCTGGATGGCATACTTGCAGGCCTTGAATTTAGCGGAAACCTTGCGGGCTGCGTTGACGGCTTTGACTTTGATTCTCTTTGCGATTGTGAACATGTTTTTAAATCTCCTTTTTGATTTGTTTTTTAGATTTTTTGTTTTTTGGTTTTAGTTTTTTACAGGCTCATGGCCAGTTCGGGTTTTCTGTCCCGGAACGGGAGTTCTTCTTCCTCTTCTCCCATTTCCTGTTCGAGTTTCAGACGGTAGGCAGAGAGGACGTCTTCTACCATCTGGTGGCGGGCGAGCGCGGTGACCGGATGGAATACGTCCGAATAGCTCGCTTCGCCCAGTGAATTGATGTGGGTCTTTGTCGGCATACCCACGAACAGTCCCTGACGGGACTCATAGACTTTGATGCCGTGGACGACGAAATCTCCGAACTGCATGCTGACGCCGGCCTTGAGACTGCCTGCGTCCGTATACAGCTTGTCTACCGTGATGCGGTACGGAGACTCGCTCTTGCTGTTTTTGGGCATTTCTTCTCCTTTCTAGGACAGATCCGCAAAGCCGAAGCCGATGCTTCTCCGGACCTGTTCCTGAGTGATCTGGGGGGCGTCCGAAAAGACTTGCATCAAGTTGCGTACGTCTTTTTCGTGAAGTCCTTTGAGATCTCCTTTGGCTGTCTCCCGGGCGAAGAGGATGGGGCCTGCATACAGTTCGTGACCGATGTAGCGGTTTCCCTCCATCCCGATGAGTTTGGCTTCCTCGTTCCCGATGACCAGAACCCCTTTGGGTTCGGACAAGGGCCAGGAGATCTCGATGAGCGAAGGCTCGCCGTGATCCGAGACCGCATTCTGCAAAGACCGCAGGTCCGGCTTCACGCATGTCTCGTAGGCGGGATGGCCGGGCTCGATCCGGAT
>CADBRS010000233.1 GCA_902797125.1 uncultured Ruminococcus sp. | reverse complement strand
CTTGTGCAAATTATCAGTCGATACGACTGTTAGAACATTCAAAAACAATACTCACAGAAAGGAGATTGCAAGGCACTACCAACTAACAACGGAGGAGCAATTCCTCCCCAACCTACGCTAACGCTTAGAGGTTGGGGTATCCTTGCTTAGTTTTCGATGAAAAATAATCAATTATATACGATCATACTGTTCTTGCTGATCCTGTGTATGACCTTGTCTGCTTTTGCGGGATGCGGCGAGACGGTTCAACCAGAAAAGCCCAGCGAGACGGATTCGCAGACGGAAAAGGTCCAAACGGAACAGACGCAAACGGATACAGAGACGGAGATCGATCCTGAAAACGATCTAATCGCGCTGCTGAAAGAATGTACGTCTTACGTGATTCCAGACATTGTGGGCGACTACTTCAAAACCCAGGCCCGGGCCTTTGCGGATCTGGTCCGGGAAAAACTCGGTGTCACGATCGAAGAAAGTGATTTTAAAACGCGCGTCAAAGGAACGATCTTTTTCGGCTATCAAAACCCAGCGGATCTGACGGATCCGGATCTCGGTCCCTTCGACTATGAGATCACCGTGAGAAAAGGAGTCCTTTATGTGACTCTAGGATCCGAGTATGCCGCGGAAAAAGTCGTCGAGACTATAGGAACAGTACTGGAAAAGGAACATGTCAGCATGCCATACGAAAATAAGCAGAGCGCGGGCTCGTCCCGTGTTTTGAAAGTCGGGTCTTACAATATCAAGAACGGGCAGGACGTCGGTCATAATTTTGCGACGCTCGCTCAGGATATCCTGACGGCCGGTCTTGACGTCGTGGGACTTCAGGAAGTCGATCTCAACACTTCCAGAAACAAGAACCAGGATACGATGAAGGCCCTCTCCGAAGCAACCGGCTACAAGTTTTATTACTATACCAAATGCATCGATCTTCAGGGTGGGGAATACGGGACCGCGATCCTTTCCAAATATCCGATCCTGACAGAGGAGAGTGTGCTGCTGCCCAGCACGGGTGAGCAAAGGGCTTACGGTCACGTCTCGATCGACGTTGACGGACAAACGGTCCATCTGTTCAACACGCACCTGCAGTGGCCCTCCCAGGCAGACCGGCTCAAGCAGATTCCGGTTCTTGCTGATGCGGCACTGGATTGCATGAACGTGATCGTCACAGGCGATATGAATTCTCCGGGACATGCGGAATACGGACCTTATTTCGAGGATTGCAATTTCGCCAACGGCGATATCGGAGACGACAATTACTTTATTACGAATGCCGAAGACGGCGGGATCGACAATATCATCTCAACTCCCGAGTTTACCCAGCTTGATTCCGGTATCTGGAACACGGGTCATTCGGATCATGCGATGATCTGGGCACTTTTGCTTCTCGAGTGAGGTATTAACATGTTTGACGGTATCAGCAATTCCATGAACACGATGTACAGATTGTCCAATGCCAAAAGCAGATCCGTCTGCTCGGAAAATCCGACGGGAGGGAAGGGTCAGGCCGCCATGGCGGAAACCGGCGTTTCCCAGGGATGTGCCCGCGAACTGGGCAGAGGATGGAAAGTAAATCCCTATTCCATGATCCAGCCCGGAGAGAACTTCGTGATGGCCGATATCCAGGGCCCGGGGGCGATCCAGCACATCTGGATGACGATCGGACCGGCTCAATGGAGAGAAATGATTTTCAGGATCTATTGGGACGATATGGAAAACCCGGCCGTGGAAGTTCCCGCAGGTGATTTCTTCGCCAACGGCTGGAACGAATATGCCCCTGTAGTTTCTTTACCCATCTGCGTCAATCCGTGCAGAGGATTCAATTCCTATTTTGTAATGCCTTTCAGGAAAAGGGCGCTCATCAAGATGGAAAACCGTTCGAACCAGCCCATGCCGGTATACTACTCGATTGATTATACCGAAGGGGAAGTGGAAGCGGACGCAGCCTATTTCTGCGCCGCTTTCCGTCGGTCCAATCCGACGCAAGGTTCGATCCACACCATTCTGGATCATGTTCGGGGCAAGGGTCAGTACGTAGGAACGTATCTTGCCTGGCAGGTCAACAACAACGGCTGGTGGGGAGAAGGCGAAGTCAAGTTTTATCTGGACGGGGACAAGGAATTCCCGACCGTCTGTTCGACGGGAACGGAAGATTATTTTTGCGGAGCTTACAACTTTGACGTGCCCGGACAGGGATATGCGGCTTTTTGCACACCTTATTCCGGCATGCCTCAGGTGATCCGGCCGGACGGGCTGTACAGATCCAATACCCGGTTCGGGTTGTACCGCTTCCACGTGACGGATCCGATACGGTTCGAAGAAGATGTGAAAGTGACGGTCCAGGATCTGGGCTGGAGGAGCGAGGGAAGGTATCTGGCACAGCACAGCGACATCTCCTCCGTCGCCTACTGGTATCAGACAGGGCCTGTCGCCCCGCAACCGCCTCTCCCTGGGAAAAACGAGCTTGAAATCATCTAAAACCTGAAGAAAAAAGGTTATTAACTGACCCGTTTTGTGACAAGCAGAGCGGGTCAGATTTGTTCTCTGGTTGAAATGGCAACCGGTCTTTTTCCGAGGTCTCCAAAAATGTTCCAAAAAATTCGAAAAAATATATTGAAAAGCCTTGACAAGAGATCGAAACAGTCCTATAATGGCAGTAGTTAGCAGATGCTAACTTCATATTAACGTCATTTGACCGTACAAGAGGGAAATATATGTTGCCTTTGACTTTAGCTGAAGAAGGAAAAGAATATACCATCCGGAAGGTTTCCGGTTCACCGGAGGTCAAACAGCATCTGTACGACATGGGTTTCGTGATCGGCGGAACCGTCACCATCGTGACATCCAACAGCGGCAACGTGATCGTTAACGTAAAGAACGTTCGGATCGCAATCGGGAAAGAAATGGCTCAGAAGGTCATGATCTGATTGGGTCCTGAAAGGGGAAATATAATGAAAACTTTAAAGGAAGCGAAGATCGGTGAGACGGTCAAGGTCGTCAAACTGCACGGCGAGGGTCCGACCAAGAGACGGATCATGGACATGGGCATCACTAAAGGTGTTGAGATCTATCTGCGCAAAGTGGCTTTGCTCGGTGATCCGATCGAGGTTACCGTTCGCGGCTATGAACTGACTTTGCGTAAGGCAGATGCTGAAATGATCGAAGTGGAATAATCTTTTTTTGCACATGAGTAAGCCATTGCTAACTGACATGGAGGATACAACAATATGAGTGAAAATGAGAATGCGATCCGAATTGCTCTGGCAGGCAATCCGAACTGCGGAAAAACGACATTGTTCAATGCACTGACCGGTTCAAACCAGTATGTTGGAAACTGGCCGGGCGTCACGGTAGAGAAGAAGGAAGGTAAAGCCAAAAAGAATCCGGGAGTCATCATTACGGACCTGCCCGGCATCTATTCGCTTTCTCCCTACACGCTGGAAGAGGTGGTCGCCAGAAACTATCTGATTGATGAACGCCCTCAGGCGATCCTCAATATCATCGACGGCACCAATCTGGAAAGAAACCTTTATCTGACGACTCAACTGATCGAGGTCGGCATTCCTACGGTGATCGCGGTCAACATGATGGACCTGGTCAAAAAGAACGGTGACGTGATCGATCTGGAAGCTTTATCTCAGGCTCTGAAGTGCCCGGTCTATCCGATTTCGGCACTGAAGAACGAGGGTATCGAAGAAGTGTTGAAAGCGGCCGTTGAAGCTGCGAAGAGCAACAAATCGGTCCCGGAACATCATTTTTCAGGCGCGACCGAACATGCACTCGCACATATCGAAGAGGCAGTCGTTCATTCGCTTCCGGATGAACAGCAGCGCTTCTATGCGATCAAACTGTTCGAACGCGATGAAAAGATCTATGAAAAACTGCAGATCAGCGAAGAAACAAAACAACATATCGAGAATGATATCGTCTCCTGCGAGAAAGAAATGGACGATGATGCCGAGGCAATCATCACCAATGAAAGATATACGCTGATCGCCGATATCATCAGGCAGTGTTATAAGAAAAAACATACCGGTCAGAAATTGTCCGTTTCGGATAAGATCGACAAGGTCGTGACCAACCGTTGGGCCGGGCTCCCGATCTTTATCGCGGTCATGTTCATCGTTTATTATATCGCTATTTCAACAATCGGGACGTTTGTCACAGACTTTACGAACGATCAGCTGCTCGGCGGGGATGGATGGTTCCTTCTGGGCATCGGGCGCGGCAAGTACGACGAAGCCGCAGGCGATTATGAAGATGCAACGATCGGTATCGATGCCTTCTATTCACTGGAAGAAGTCGACATGGAAGCAGATGATTTCGATTCGACCGCTTTCATCGCAACACTGAAAGCCTACTATCTGGCTCACGCCGGATCGGCTCCGGTCGAATATGAACTGGAAGATGAGGAAACACTGGACAAATCCACGGTTCTCGTTTACTATGATTCAGTCCCGGAAGACGCTCCGGAAAATGCTCATGGAGTTTCTTTCAAAGAAGCCATCGATTATTTCGAAGAGAACGGATTCGACGAACCGGATCCGTCTAACTACGGTCCCTACATTTTGGGCCTTCAGGCTGCAGTCGGGAACTGGATGACGGATTTGGGTGCGGCCGACTGGGCGATCAGTCTGGTTTGCGACGGTATCATCGGCGGTATTGCGGCGCCTCTTGGATTCGCTCCCCAGATGGCCATCGTGTTCCTGCTTTTGTCCATCCTTGAAGATTGCGGTTATATGGCGCGTGTGGCCTTTGTCATGGATCGAATCTTCCGTTCCTTCGGATTATCCGGCCGTTCCTTCATTCCATTTATGATTTCAAGCGGGTGCGGTGTTCCCGGAATCATGGCCACCCGTACGATCGAAAACGAAAAAGACAGGCGAATGACGATGCTGACGACAACGTGGATCCCATGCGGAGCCAAACTTCCGGTCATTGCCTGTGTGGCTGCCTATATCGGGCATGCCTGGTGGATTGCGCCTCTGGTCTATTTCATGGCCATCGCTGCAGTCATTATCGTGTGTGTGATCCTCAAAAAGACAAAGTCGTTCGGCGGAGATCCCGCAGCCTTTGTTTTGGAATTGCCGGCATATCATGTGCCTTCTGTTTCCAATGTGCTCAGACACGTCTGGGAGAGGGTATGGGCATTCCTGAAAAAAGCGGGAACGGTTCTGTTCGCCTGCTGCGTCGTCATGTGGTTCCTGTCCTCTTTCGGAGTTCAGAACGGTGTCTTCGGACTCGTGGAAGCTGAAAACAGTTTCCTCTATATCATAGGCAACGTCATCTCAGTCATCTTTATTCCTCTGGGCTTCAATTCCGCAGGAGCTGTTGCTGCAACATTCTCCGGATTCGTGGCCAAAGAGGGAATAGTATCGACCATCGGCGTCCTGACGGCCAATACGGGTTTGGGAACTTTCTTCAACGGAAGCGCGCTTGTTGCCTTCTCGTTCCTCGTTTTCAACATGTTCGATTCACCGTGCTTGGCAGCCATTTCGACCATGGCCAAAGAGCAGCATTCAGGGAAATGGTTTGCCATTTCGCTTGCGATTCAAAATCTCTTTGCGTACGGCCTGACATTGATGATCTATCAGATCGTCGGTTTGTTTATGGGCGAGGTCGCATTCAATTTCTGGACAGTATTTGCCTTCCTGCTGCTTGCAGGCGTGCTCTTCCTGCTGTTCAGACCGAATCCGAATAAAAAGAAAAACAAGGCAGCTGTTGCAGCTGCTGAGTGACAATGATGATTTGTGAAAGGAGGCACTATGACACCTCAAGGTATTATAACGACGGTAGTAGTTGTTTTGATGATAGCGCTGCTGTTTGTCCGTTCGATTTACAAAATGGTTAAAAATGCGAAAGCAGGACGCGGACTGGATGGTGGATGCACGGGAGACTGTGCCCACTGCGGGATGGGATGTGCCTCCGCACAATCTGATTCGTGTCATCCAAATGACCCAAAAAGCGAAAGCGAGGACAGCAGGAACAAACATGTATCAAATCAAACTGCAAATTGACGGGATGGCCTGCGGAATGTGTGAAGCGCACGTCAACGATGCGATCCGCAAATCCTGCAAGATCAAAAAAGTTAAATCCTCCCATCGAAAAGGGGAGACCGTGATCCAATCTGAAACGATACTGTCTCAAGAACAGATCCAGGAGGCATTGGCTCCGACCGGATATAAAGTGATCGGTTACTCCCTGACCGAAAAATGAAAAAGAACCCGCCCTCAACTGTTTGAGCAATCAGCAGTTGGGGGCGGTTCTTAATGACAAAAAAACGGGGCGTATAGCCCCGATTGGATAAGGATTTGTCAGGCAATAATCAGATAGGTGACAAGAGACAGAATGCCGAAAACAGATGCCAGAACAATGGTCAGTTTATTAAGGATTCTATCCATCGTTTTGCCTTTGGTTTTGCCGAAGAATGTTTCTGCTCCGCCGGCAATGGAACCGGACAGACCTTTTTCTTTCGCGGACTGTGCCAAAACGCAGACAACCAGAGCCACACCCATGACCAATAACGAAATCTCTAAAGCGAGTAACATTGTATCAACCTCCCGATAAAACGGTATTTTTTCAGAATCGCGAAGAACATAATATCATATACACCGGCAAAAATCAAGCCTTTTTAAAAATTTTTTCGGGGTGTTGTTGACAAACTATTTGTTTTGTGGTAATATGACTTCGCGTTTGGAGAGGTGGCTGAGCTGGTCTAAGGCGCACGACTGGAAATCGTGTATGGAGTAGTCCTCCATCTAGGGTTCAAATCCCTATCTCTCCGTAGCGTGAGCCACATCGTTTTTTCGATGTGGCTCATAAAAGATGGGGCGTTAGCGCAGTTGGGAGCGCACAACACTGGCAGTGTTGGGGTCAGGGGTTCGAATCCCCTACGCTCCATAACCAAAAAAACCTGAAAGGCCTGTCATGATTTTTCAGGTTTTCTTTATACGAAACACACAGCCACGGGGAGCCGTGGCTATTGTCATATATAGGAAAAGGAAAGATGACAGCATTTCCGAACGGTCTGTACAAAAAAATCTGTTTTTTCGACAATTTGTGTCACAAAAATGAATGATGAGGTACAGACTTCAGTGAAAGGTCGTTGTGATTTTTCATCTTTTTCAAACGAGTACTCATATTGAGGGGGTATCACTAT
>CADBRS010000232.1 GCA_902797125.1 uncultured Ruminococcus sp. | reverse complement strand
TGCATGAATCGCGGAGTCGTAACGGTCGTGCCCGTCACATTGATCGACAGCTTCACATCTCCGAATTGCTTGATAACGTCTTCTCTGTCCTGCAACGCTTTTCTGAAGATCATTTCTTCCAGATCAGGCATGAAGTCGCCTTCCTCGGACAGTTTGACCACAAGCGGAGGATAGAGCATCCCGTATTGAGGATGATTCCATCTCAACAAAGCTTCGACACCCGTGCACTGCCCCTCAAAATTGTATTGAGGCTGATAATAAAGTGTTGCCGTATTCAGATCATGCTTTAATTCCGCACACAGTCCTTTGGCCAACTCGCCGTTCAGATCGTCCATGTCGATCAAACGTTTCCCGGCAAGTTCCTGTTCATTTTGCTTGAAGAAGTCAACAAACGAAGTGTACGCTCTGATCGCTTCTTCTTCGGTCCTGCGATCCAGTAATTTGACAAAAGGCAAATAGATCAACACCCCGACGACAACATTGACAAATTGCAAGATGGCTCCCGCGATGGAACCTGTAGCCGTATAGCCGCCCAGCAGGATCGGTGTCGTCCATTCCACGGAGGAAGTGATCAAAGGGACCATGCCCGTTGCCAGCGCCAGATATGAAATCGAATAACATACGAGAGGCACCGTAATAAACGGGATCAGCATGATCGGGTTGTAGATGATCGGCAGACCGAAAACCATCATCTCGTTGATATTGAACAGCATCGGGAGAGTGGCTGCATAACTCAGACCTCTGCGGGCCCGGTTCCTGCAGAAAATGAGGATCGTGATCAGCAAACATATCGTCGTTCCGCATCCTCCCATCAGCACGAAACAGTCGAAGAATTGTTTCGTCAAAATGACCTGGGGTGCCTGATCCGCTGCAACGGCGGCTATGTTTTCATCTAATCCGCCTGTGAAATAGGTTTCCATCACGCCTTCCAGCGTATCGCTTCCGTGGATGCCGAAAAACCAGAGTACGGATGAGAAAAGAACAAAGAAGAAACCTTTGAAGAATCCGGCTTTTGCCCCGCCCAGAGAAAACAAAGCATTGAAAGCCCTGGCCAGAAGTTCAAGGAAAGAATTGACTTGGAAAGCCAGAACGACGATGCTGTTGATCAGCGCAAAAATGATAACGACGATCGCGGTGGGGATCATCGTCCTCATCATGCGGTTGAAACTGTGATCGATGCCCTGAGCGAACAACTGCTTCCGATGCCGGAAAAACCGTTCCAACCTAAGGTACAGTGCAGATGCCCCCATGCCCGTCAGAATGGCCAGGAACATGGCTTTTGGTCCCATGTTGGCAGTTCCGAACTCGGGCAAAAACGCGCCTGTCAAGATGAAGAAGGATATCATCGAAGTCACAATGGCGCCTGCATGAACCGCTTCTGAATCCGCAGTCGTTTTCATATAGGCCCGGCTGATAAAGAAAGTCATATAGACAGCCAATACGCCGAACGTGGCTGAATAAACGAAATTGAACAGATCCAGGAAAAAGCCGCCTGCAAAAGCAGCCAATGCGTCCTGATATCCCGGAATGGGAAATGACTTGAGGACCAGAGCGATAGCTCCGATCATCAGCACGGGAATCATGCTGACCAATCCCCCTCGGATCGTTCTGACGATCGTCAGTTGCTCGACCTTTTGAAGAATCTGTCTGGCTTTGATTCGCAAAGTGCTCTGTTTTTGATTATTTATCGTTTTTGTATCATCCATACTCAAAGTCTCCGCAGTAATGTGCAAAGATTTCGTTTTGCAATCTGAAAAAATAGGGTTTAACCTTCAACCTGTTTCAATTTGTTTTTGTCGGCATACATTGCATCATCCGCCCGCTTCAGGACGTTGGAAACGGTTTCGCCTGCCGTGCCCGTATAATCTGCATGCCCGACTCCTGCCATATATCTTTCCCATGGTGCACAATCAGAAGATCTTGCATAATTCAGGAAAACCTTCTGTAACCCTTTGCACAGTGAAGTGCGCTGTTCGTAGTCCTTCCCTCTCAGGATGACCACAAACTCGTCGCCCCCGACCCTGTAAACAGGCGATCGCTTGAATACTGAGCAGATTTCCTGGGAGCAGCCGATCAGATACAGATCTCCATGGTCGTGACCGTATTGGTCATTGATCTGTTTCAAATCGTTCAAATCGATCATGACAAATGCGAACTCGGGTGTGCCGCCTGCCATCTCGTTTTCCAACTCTTCGCATGCCTTGTCAAAAGCGGCCTTGTTCTTGACATGAGTCAATGCATCCTGGAAGGCCAGTTCCGTCATGTCTTTGGCCTCCTGCTCGGCTGTCTGGGCGCGCGCCTCCGCGCAAAAGCGATCTTCGATATAGCGCTTCATATTCTGGGACATCTGCACCATGGCTTTTGACAAAGATTTCAGTTCGTTGTCTTTCCGGATCTCGGGAGGTACAAAATTCAACTGTTCTGGAGAACCGGCTTCCTGCTTTTGTGCAAATGTACTCGCACTCTTTTCCAAATCGGACAAGGGTTTGATGACCGTGCGGTGCATCCAGAAAAGGGCCAAGGCAATGAAAACGACTCCGATCAACAAAGTGAGCGATACGTCTATGATGATGAACCGGACAATGGAATTGTTCAATTCATCGATTGGAATGTCCGCACAGATCAAAGCAAAAGACTCTCCGTTTGAGGCGAAGATAGGCTTGCATCCTGTATAAAAACCGCCGTACCCCGAGTACTCTTCGAAAAATGAGACCTCATTTTTATCCATGAAAGATCTGTACACATCCAGCGTTTCTTCCAAATAAGCATCCGTTGTTTCCAGCAGAGGCATATCGGTCTCGCCTGCCAACCGTTCGGCTTCACTCGTTGCGGAACAAACGTTGATCATGATCCCGGTCCCCTGCTCGCCCGGTCTGACTATGTACAGGAAGGCGAGTTCATACGTGTCTACCAATCCGTTAAGAAGAGTCTGCAGTTCAGCATAAGCCTGAGAAGGGACGCCTGTTTTGACGCATTCCTGAAGGTCGTCCGCGTTAATATTCTGGGCAACATAATTTAAGATATGTGTCAGGGAGGAGTCGCTCTGCCGATAAAAGGTCCGTCTGGCCTGAATCGTCGATGCAACAGAAATTAAAACGCCTAAAATCACCAAAAACAGAATACAGCCAAGAACGATTGTCC
>CADBRS010000231.1 GCA_902797125.1 uncultured Ruminococcus sp. | reverse complement strand
TGCGTCTCGTCCCCGGTACCCGTTTCGTTCCCGTCCAAAAAAGGAATAGACCACGTGCAGGAAGTCAGGAGAAACAGCAAAAGGGTCAGAACGCTTCCGACCCAGACGATCACCCGACTTTTCACTTTTCGGTCACTTTTTCGAAATCCCATCACAGACGCCTTCACTCTTTTTCTAACTTTTAGCGTATCACAAAATGAGCGAAAAATCAAGGTTTGCTTGCCAATGTCCGCTACTTCGTGATATAATTCATTTGAAATAATGACGTTTTCGAAACACGGAGGTTCTCTATGCCACTTTATCCCATGAAGCTATCCTATATCACAAAATCCATGATCTGGGGAGGCACAAAGTTGCTGGACCCGGCATGCGGCTGGAACCTGCGTTCGGAATACGAAAAAATCGGCGAAGCCTGGAAACTGACTTGCCGTGAAAAAGAAATGAGTTTCATCGAAAACGGTGAATACAAGGGCCTGTCGCTGGGTTCTTTCATCGACCGTGAAGGCCAGAAGGTCATCGGAGCAGGTTTCAAGGGGAGTACGTTCCCCCTGCTCATCAAGCTGATCGACGCCTGCGACAAACTGTCCGTCCAGGTCCATCCGGACGACGACTATGCTGCCCGCGTGGAAAACGGCTGCGGCAAGACCGAGATGTGGGTGATCCTGGAAGCCGATCCCGGAGCGGAGCTGATCTACGGGCTCAACCCGGGACTCAGTGCGTCCGATTTCGAAAAAGCCGTCCGCGAAGGCCGTTATGACGACGTTTTGTGCCGCAAAGAAGTTCACAAAGGCGACGTCTTCTTCATCCCTTCCGGCATGGTACACGCCATAGGCAAAGGGATCCTCATCGCCGAGATCCAGCAAAACTGCGACCTGACCTACCGCGTCTACGATTACGACCGCAGGCAGCCGGACGGGACTTTGCGTCAATTGCACGTCGAAAAGGCTTTGGCCGTTACACGTCCGTTCACGCAGGCAGAGATCGATGCGATCCGCTTCGAATCCGTAACAAAGGACGAACGCGGAGACGAGACTGTGCTGGCCCACTGCCGGTATTTCAAGACTCGCCGCTATGCGGTCGATAAAATCCGGGACGCATCCGTGTCAAAGGACAGTTTCCAGAATCTTTTGTGTCTGGAAGGGTCCGGCGAAATCGTCTGCGGTGGCGTCTCCTATCCCATCGCCAAAGGTGACGACTACTATCTGCCCGCAGGCATGGGCGACTATCAGATCAAAGGCAACCTGACCATCCTGGAAGCCGCCATTAAATAACGTCGCCAGACAACGGCTATTTCATCTTATCACTTTCATCGCATCGGAGGTTTTTATGACAAAAAGAATACTTTGCGTTCTGCTCGCTGTCCTCATGCTGTCAGGCCTTTTCACGGTCATCGGCTGTGGCAGCCAGACAGACGGTCCGAAGGAAACCGAATCCGCCAAGACGGTGGATCCTCAGGAAACAAAAGACTCCGGTCAGGAGACGGAACCGGAAGCCGAGGAGCGGATCAAATCCTCGATACCCGAAACATATGACTTTAACAACGAAGTGATCTCGATTGCAGGATGGGATCCGGGCGACTGGGAAGGCATGGCGCGCGCCATCCGGGACGTCATTTCGCTGGGGCCTAACGGAGATCTGATCAACGATGCCATCTTCGACAGAAACAACATGATCGAGGAAAACTATAAAGTCAAATTCGAATATGACTCGATCGAGTATGTGGCGCTGATGAACCAGATCAACAACAACGTCATGTCCGGTCTTCACGTCTGGGATTATACCTTCCCTCTGACCGAAGTCCTCGGCCAGATCATCACAAAAGGCTCGTTCACGAACCTGTTTGCCGTCCCCAATATGGACTGGACCAAGCCCTGGTACGATCAGAGCGCGATCGAATACCTCAGCATCGCGGGCTCTTATGACTCGAACGGCGTGTTATTTGCCGTTCCGACGGCTGCCAGCATCAACGACAAGGACGGCACGGCAGCTATCGCGTTCAATCTCGAAGCTGCCCAGACCTACGGATTGCCCGATCTTTATGACGAAGTGCTCAAGGGCCACTGGACGATCGATTACCTCGAGTATCTCTGTGAGGGGATCTACGTCGATCTCAACAGCAACGACCAGCGCGACCCCGACGATTTCTATGGCTTTCTGGGCAAAAACGACGTGGCACCCTCGTTCAAAGACGGTGCCAACTCCATGATCATCACCAAGGATGAGGACGGATTTTTGGAGTTCACCCTGGGTTCTGAATACGATATCGAAGTTTCTGAGGTCATTCTCGATTTCATGGGTGCGGACTTCTTCTTCAATCATCACATCGCAGGAATCAACGACGCGGAATTCACCAACATGTTTGCTCAGGGACAGGGTCTGTTCTTCTGGATGCGCATGGATGAAGTCACGAACCTCCGTTCATCCGCGACAGACTTCGGCATCCTCCCGATCCCGAAATACACGGAATCACAGGAGTATTACCAATCCTACGTTTCCAAGAACACCAGCAGTCTGCTGTCCATTCCCCTGACAAACACCGGCGACAGACTGTTCATGACTGGCATGATCATCGAAGCGCTGGCTTCAGATTCGCTCTATTCCCTGCAGCCCAAATATATCGACGAGGCTCTCGGCACCAAATACGCCCGCGATGAGAAATCCCGTGAAATGATCCATCTGATCATGGAACACCGCGTCTTCGACCCCGGCATGATCTACCAGTTCTTCGCCAATACCTATCTGAATCTGTACACGCAGAAAGTCGGTCTGAAGACCCTCATCGCTCAAAACGAGAAGTCCATCAACGCCCAGGTCCAGAAATTCAACGAAGACGTCCTCAAGATCATCGAAGAGTTGGAAGGTTAACAATGATCCCATAGGATCATCAGGCGGCCCGCACCCGTGACCCCGGTCACGGACAGGCCGCTTTTTGAATATTATTTCGTTTTTTTGAATAAATAATACTCGTTTCCGCCCTATATGTAAATTTTACTTGACAAATCACGCGCGCGTGGTTATAATTCTTTTCAAAAGATTGTGATTGGGACAGGAGAATGCAAAAAGCCTTGTTCAGAGAACCCGGGATGCTGCAAACGGGTCTTGCGCCTTGCCTTTTCGTCACCCATGAATCGCTGCCCGAAAGGCCTTGCCGAGTAGACGCAGACGGGCTCCTTCCGTTACAGGGGATTTCCGGGGATTTCCGGATGCGAGCGGGCTGCCATGCAGCCAACAGAAGTGGTACCACAGGGTTTCGGCTTTGCCTTCTGCCTTTTGAGCACAGGCGAAGCTTTTGTTTTTTACTCGCTCCGAAAACCGCGACAAAGAGGAGGTTTTTATGCTTTTAAACGGCTCGGATATCCTATCCGAAGTTTTACTGGAACAAGGTGTCGACACCATCTTCGGCTATCCCGGAGGCGGCGTCCTCAACATCTATGATTCGTTCTACAAATACAAAGACAGACTCCATCACGTCATGACGGCTCACGAACAGGGTGCGGCGCATGCCGCGGACGGATATGCCCGCGCGACCGGCAAAACGGGCGTGTGCATCGCAACGTCCGGCCCCGGCGCGACCAATCTGGTCACCGGGCTGGCTACGGCCTATATGGACAGCGTGCCCATGGTCGCGATCACCGGCAACGTAGGCACTTCCCTGATCGGCAGAGACGCTTTTCAGGAGGTCTATATCATCGGCATCACGATGCCCATCACCAAACATAATTTCCAGGTCCGCCGGGTCGAAGAACTCGCAGACACGCTCCGCAAGGCCTTCAAGCTGGCTCATACCGGCCGATACGGACCGGTCCTCGTCGACATCCCGAAAGACGTCAGTGCGGCGATAACCGAGTATGTGCCTCAGCCTCCGGTCGAGACCCCAAGACAGGTCAAGGATTCTTATCCCGGACTGGAAGAGATCGCCCGTGTCATCAACACCGCCAAGAGGCCCTATATCCTTTTCGGTGGCGGCGTGAGACTTTCTGACGCCGGAGACGAAGTCCGGGAACTCATCAACCGGGCAGACATCCCCGCATCCTACACGCTCATGGCGTCCGGAGTGCTGGCCTACGGCGAAAAGAACAATATGGGGCTTTTAGGCATGCACGGATGCTTCAGCGGAAACAAAGCCGCGGACAACTGTGACGTCCTCATCAATATCGGTTCCCGTTTTTCGGACCGTGTGGCCCTGAACATGAAAAAATTCGGCGGAGACGCCAAGATCATCCATATCGATATCGACCCGAGTGAAGTCGGAAAAAACATCAAGGTCGACTATTCGGTCATCGGAGACGTCAAGGACGTGCTCCAGAAATTGCTGCCCATGATCGAGGCCAAACAGCATCTTCAGTGGCAGCATCAGATCGACGCGTGGAAGACCCGGGACTACCATCCCAAAAACGATGCGTCTGTCATCAAGCCTCATCAGCTGGTGAGCGCGATCTGCGAGATGGCCGGTCCGGATGCGACCTACACGACAGACGTCGGTCAGCACCAGATCTGGGCCGCTCAGTATCTGCATCTGACCAAAGGTCCGAACCATTTTCTGACCAGCGGCGGTCTTGGGACGATGGGTTACGGATACGGCGCCGCCATCGGCGCGTCCTTCGGAAAAGACGTCAAGGGTCCTGTTATCCACCTGACCGGAGACGGCTCGTTCCATATGAACATGAACGAGGCCTGCACGGCCGTCAGCTACGGATTGCCCATCATCTCGGTCATCTTCAACAACCGGGTGCTCGGCATGGTCCGTCAGTGGCAGACCGTCTTCTACGGAAAACGCTATTCTTCCTCAGACCCCGAACGCGTGACAGATTACGTCAAAGTCATCGAAGGGTTCGGAGGCGTCGGCTATCATGTGGAAACTTTGGCCGAATTCAAAGAAGCTTTTGCCAAAGCGCTTGAGTCGAAAGTGCCCGTCTGGATCGACTGCGTGATCGACAAGGACGAACGGGTGCTGCCCATGATCCCGGGCGGCGGCACGTCGTCCGACACGATTCTGGATTAAGGAGGGACCCGATATGTCAAGACATTATCTCGTTGCCATCGTTGAAAACAATGCCGGCGTGCTGGCCCGGATCTCATCCCTTTGCTGTCAGCGGGCTTTCAACATCGACTCCCTGACGGTCTCAACGACCGGTTCTCCTAATGTATCCAGGATCACGATCGTCACGTCCGGAGACGACGACGCGTTTGAACAATTGAAATCTCAAACGGCCAAGCTGCCCGAAGTCATCGACGTCTTTCCCGCCGATCCTGACGAAACGGTCATCCGCGAACTGCTCCTGCTCAAATTTGAAGTGACAGATGAAAACAGATTCCAGATCACTTCCATTGCCGAGAGCAATCACGCCAGGATCATCAACAATCAGGATTCCACACTGGTCATCGAAATGACCGCGGATCCGACCACGATCGACCTCTTCATCGAACTCATGATGCCCTTCCGGCTGATCGAGATGTGCAGAACGGGCGCCACTGCCATCGCCAAAGGCGCCACTACATTCCATTCCGAATCTTGAACAACGAAGAATTCAATTATCTCAAAGGAGAAATACTATGATTACCAAGTACTATGACAGTGATTGCAATCTGGGTCTGCTGGACGGCAAGACCGTTGCCGTGATCGGTTTCGGTTCCCAGGGCCACGCTCATTCCGAAAACTTAGCCGAGAGCGGCGTCAACGTCGTTGTCGGTCTGCGTCCGGATTCCGGCCATATGCCCAAAGCACAGGCATTCGCCGCTGAACACAAGAACTTCAAAGTCCTGCCCGTCGCAGAAGCAGCCAAAGCCGGCGACCTCATCATGATGCTCGTCCCGGACGAACTCTGCCCGGACGTCTACTACAAGGAAGTCGCTCCCTACATGACACCCGGAAAAGTGCTCATGTTCGCACACGGCTTCAATATCCATTTCAACTGCATCCAGGCTCCGAAGGACTGCGACGTCATCATGGTCGCTCCGAAGGGCCCGGGCCACACCGTCCGTTCCCAGTATGTGGCAGGCAAGGGCGTTCCTTCCCTGATCGCCGTTCATCAGGACTGCTCCGGTTTGGCTAAACAGTATGCGCTCGCATATGCATCCGGTATCGGCGCAGGCCGTGCCGGTATCCTCGAGACCACGTTCCGTGAAGAGACCGAGACCGACCTGTTCGGTGAACAGTGCGTGCTCTGCGGCGGCGTGACCGAACTCATGAAGGCCGGTTTTGAAACACTGGTCGAGGCCGGATACGCTCCCGAGATGGCTTATTTCGAATGCATCCACGAGATGAAGCTCATCGTCGATTTGATCAACGAAGGCGGCTTTGCCAAGATGCGGTATTCCATCTCCAACACCGCCGAATACGGTGACTACCGCACAGGCAAGAGACTCATCACAGACGAGACCCGTAAAGAGATGAAGAAAGTGCTCACTGAGATCCAGGATGGCACGTTCGCATCCGAATTCATACAGGAATTCTCATCGGGCAGAAAGGTCAAGTTCCTGGCCACCAGACGCAGAGAATCCGAGCATCAGCTGGAGAAGACCGGTGCCGAACTGCGTCAGATGATGAGCTGGCTCAAGAAATAATCATGTTGCTCACAGCAGACATCGGAAACAGCAGCGTATCTTTTGCGTTCTTTTCCGAAGACGGTCTGATCTGCCACCGGATCCGCTTAGGCTCGGATCCGGTGCGCACATCGGATGAATACGCGTCTCTTTTGCAAGGTGCGCTTACCCTGTCACCCCTCCAAAGAGATGACGTGACGGACGCCATTGTCTCGTCCGTCGTTCCCGCCCTGACCCATACCGTGCAGGAATCCCTCCGGAAACTGTTTCCTTCGATCTCGAAAGTCCAGACCGTCGGTCCCGGTATGCGTACGGGTTTCTCCATCAAAACGGACAATCCGTCCGAAGTGGGAGCCGATATCGTCGCCAATACCGCCTATGCGGTCAAGGCTTTCGACTGCCCTCTCGTCATTGCGGATTTCGGGACCATGACCGTTCTCACTCTGGTGGGTCCGGGCAAAGAAATGCTCGGCAATGTGATCCTTCCGGGAATCGGGACTATGTTCCGCACCATGCCCGAATATTCGGCTCTCCTGCCCGGTCTTTCGGCAGATGAGACAGCGGAAGAATCATTCCCTCTCTGCGGGACCAACACGCCGGACTCCATCCGGTCAGGGATCATCCGCGGGCAGGCCTATGCCGTCGACGGATATGTCGACGCTTTCGAAAAACTTGTGAAAGCCAAGCTTTTCTGCATTTCAACCGGCGGTTACGCGTCGATCGCGGCACCGCTCTGTCGTCATGCTTTCAAGATCGATCCGGATCTGACGGCCAAAGGGCTTTACACCCTTTTCCATCTGCCTCCCAAGATCGCCAAATCCAAATCCTGACATTCATTTTTTCAAATCATACATCATGCGCCGTACCGCAACGGACGGCAGCGCCGGGTGGAAGTCCCGGAAGGAGTATTTCAATATGCGAAGCAGTCAAACGCAAAAGCTTGTCCAAATGGTACAGTTGGCCATATTGGTCGCTTTGGTCATCGTTTTGCAGCTGGTGGGCAGTTTCATTCATATCGGCCCGACCAGCATCAGTCTTGTCCTGATCCCGATCGCTCTGGGCGGCATGATTTTCGGCCCTGTGGTCGGCGGTTTTCTGGGTCTGATCTTCGGGATCATGACTTTAGTCGCGGGGATCACCGGAACAGACGGATTTACCTACACCCTTTTCTCGATCCAGCCCATGGCCACGACCGTGATCTGCCTGGGCAAAGCCACGCTCGCAGGTCTTTGCGGCGGTCTTGTATTCAAAGCGCTCAAAAAACATAACAGATGGGCTGCCACATTGTGTGCGGCAGCGATCGTCCCGATCGTCAACACGGGTTTGTTCATTTTGGGCGGCTTGACGCTGGTCAAAGACACCTTGAACGCATCCTTCGTGGCTGAGGGAACGACCCTTGTATACTTTTTGTTTATCGTCTGCGCAGGCGTCAATTTCCTGGGTGAATTCGGATTCAATATGATCCTCTCCCCCGCCCTGTACAGACTCTCCCTGATCCTCACGAAAAAGACAGACCGACCAGTCGAGGAACCAGCCGAAGAGGATGAGAGGACGGAACAACCCGTTTCAGAGGAGCCCTCGGAAGAAGGAAGTCAAAAAGAAGAATAAATCGGAGGTAACAGCATATGTCACTTCGTTCGGATAATGTCAAGATCGGAGCCGAAAGAGCCCCGAACCGTTCTTTGTTCTATGCCATGGGCTATACCCGTGAAGAACTGGAACGCCCCCTGATCGCCGTTGTCAGCGCGCACAGCGAGATCGTGCCCGGTCATTTCCATCTGGACAAGATCGCGGAAGCCGTCAAAGCCGGCATCCGCATGGCAGGCGGCACACCGGTGCTGGTCCCCGCCATCGGGGTCTGCGACGGGATCGCCATGGGCCACATCGGCATGAAATATTCCCTCGCTTCCCGCGAACTGATCTGCGACAGCACCGAGACCATGATCATGGCCCATCAGCTGGACGGAGCCGTGCTGATCCCGAACTGCGATAAGATCGTCCCCGGCATGGTGATGGCGGCTGTCCGTATGGACATCCCCGCGGTCGTCTGCTCGGGAGGGCCGATGATGGCCGGACGCTATGACGGTCAGAAAGTATCCCTTTCCAAACTGTTCGAAGCGGTCGGCGCTTATAAAGCCGGTTTGATCGATGAAGCGAAGCTGGAAGAATGCGAGACCGGAGCATGCCCCGGATGCGGTTCTTGCGCCGGCATGTATACGGCCAACAGCATGAACTGTCTCTGCGAAGCCATCGGCATTGCCCTGCCCGGAAACGGCACGATCCCCGCAGTCTCCAACAAACGGATGATGCTGGCCAAACACGCCGGCATGGCCGTAATGGAAATGGTCCGGCGCAATATCACCGCCAGACAGATCATCAACGAAAAATCGCTCCGCAACGCCCTGGCCTGCGACATGGCTCTCGGCTGCTCGACCAACTCGGTCCTGCACCTGCTCGCCATCGCACACGAAGCCGGCGTCGAACTCGATCTGAATCTCTTCAACGAGATCTCGGCGAAAGTGCCGAATCTGTGTCACCTGGCCCCTGCCGGACCGACGCATATCGAAGATCTGGATGCCTGCGGCGGCATTCCCGCCGTTCAGTCCGAACTTTTGCGCGGAGGTCTCATCGATGGAAGCGCCCTGACCGTGACGGGCAAAACCATCGCGGAAAATGTCGAAGGCGCCCGTGTCCTGGATCCGGAAGTCGTCCGTCCTTTGGAAAATCCTTTCTCCAAGACAGGCGGATTGCAGGTCCTGTGGGGCAATATCGCTCCGGAAGGATGCGTCGTCAAACGCAGTGCTGTGGCTCCCGAAATGCTCAAGCATACGGGTCCTGCCCGCGTCTTTGATTCCGAAGACACGGCGATCGA
Source organism: uncultured Ruminococcus sp. (assembly GCA_902797125.1). Taxonomy (GTDB): domain Bacteria; phylum Bacillota; class Clostridia; order Oscillospirales; family CAG-272; genus RUG14240. The sequence continues at coordinate 2,252 of CADBRS010000231.1, read as the reverse complement.
CGCCATCTACAAAGGCAAGATCGTTCCCGGAGACGTGGTCGTCATCCGTTATGAAGGTCCGAAAGGCGGTCCGGGCATGCGCGAAATGCTCAACCCAACGTCCGCACTGGCCGGCATGAAACTGGACAAGACCGTGGCCCTGATCACAGACGGACGCTTCTCGGGCGCATCCAGAGGCGCGTCCATCGGCCACGTTTCACCGGAAGCCGCCGAAGGCGGTCCGATCGGACTGTTGCGGGACGGAGATCTCATTACGATCGATATCCCGAACGCATCGATCCAGGTCGACCTAACGGACGAGGAGTGGGCAGCACGCAAGAAAGCCTACGTAGCTCCCGAGCCCAACGTCAAGACAGGATGGCTCGCCCGCTATGCTAAACTGGTCACCAGCGCAAGCCACGGAGCCGTCATGAAAGGCTGATCCCAAAGAAAAAAGACCGGTCCTCCGGTCTTACATCGAAAACGAGCCTGCTCGCAAAGGACAGGCTCGTGTTTTTTGTTCTGTCAACCGTCCACCGGGCGCTTGGCCTCGGCGATCAGTTCGTCTTGGATCTGCTCGACGATCGACATGATATAAGGATCGAAATGAGTTCCGGCGTCTGCGATCATCACCTGGATCGCGTCTTCAGGCCGGATGGCGGGCTTGTAGACCCGTACGGAAACCAGCGCGTCATAGACGTCTGCCACAGCCATGATCCGGGCGGACAGCGGAATGTCTTCTCCTTTAAGTCCCATTGGATATCCGCTTCCGTCCCATTTTTCATGATGGGACAGCGCGATCTCCTCTGCTGCCTTGAGCAATGGTTTGTCTTCGAGCGTAGCAAAGGTCTTTTCGATGATCTCACGGCCTTTGGTCGTATGGACCTTCATCTGATCGAATTCTTCTTTGGTCAGTTTGCCGGGTTTGAGCAGGATTGTATCGGAGACTGAGATCTTCCCCACGTCGTGAAGCGAGGCAGCCCGCTGCAAATTCTTGATCTCATCGAGCGTCAGGATATCTTTATATTTTCCATCTTTGGCCATGGCCTCAGCGATCATCCGGACATACCGGCCGGTCCTGATCACGTGTTCGCCTGTGTTGACATCCCGCATCTCGATCAGCGTAGCCAGCACGTTGATGACTTTTTGCTGCATTTCATTGGCTTTTTGCATGCCCGCATTGATCTGCTGGTGGAGTTCGCTCTGGGCTTCGATCAGTTTCCGGTTGCGGTTGTTGATCCCGATCGCAATCGCTACGATCGCAACTTGAGCCAGAAGTCTGGGCACAGCGTAATGCCACCCGATCTCCAGCAAACGGCTCATGCTCGTTTTGGCCACGCGAACGGAAATATCCTGGGCCTCTTCATAGGTCATGATGTCTTTGATGAAGTTTCTGTCCACAGCACCCAGATAATAGGAACCATAGACCGTGACCGGAACGATCAGAATAGACAAAAGAGCAATCAAGATCACCGTCTTTTTCGATGTCCGGTATGAAAGACCGATCAAGGGCGGCAAAGCCAGGATCAGGACCGAGTGGAAGGACAAAACAACACACAAAAACGTCACGCCCAGAAAGATGCAGCCAATGATCAAATATTTGAAGAACGGTCTTTCGGAGTATTTAGGTCTCTTCTTCAGTATTCCGTCATGGATCACCCGAAACAGGATCGGGGTCGAGAAGAAAATAATGGCCAGGACGATGGCAGGGATCATGACGAACCTATCCACTTTGAAAAGCCCCAATTCGTTCAAAAGCAAGCAAAGCAAGGCCATCACGATGATAATGGCCAGAACGTTCAAATTGAACCAGTTCGTTCTTGACTCCGCATCCACATAGAGCTCTTGATTGGAAGTCATGTTTTCGATGCTGTTTTTGATGGGTTTCTTTGTCGTCATGCGTCAAAAGCCTCTTATGACATCTCTATATAACGGTTTCGTATTATACTCGCACGGCTGGGATTTGTCAACCGCGCTCCTCTGACTTCTTCAAGACCCGGATCTCCTGCCGGGTTCTGCGCCTACGCGAAGGACTGAAAACGGCCCGGATCCAGCGGACCAGCCAACCTAATGGTAAAAGGACCGGGACGGCTCGGACAAACGGAAAAATCGTTTTCATGGTCCTATATGGTGGGAATATCCGATGGAACAAATAGGATCTTTTCCCTACTCTCCCCACCTGATTTCTCACCATATGATCAAGGCTTCCGTATGAACCGCTGGAGGCGATATAATCCAGATCGTCCTGCCCGATCTCGCAAGGATCTCCTTCA
>CADBRS010000230.1 GCA_902797125.1 uncultured Ruminococcus sp. | reverse complement strand
TGGAGAGGGCCGAATACCGCGGATGGAAATCCGGGCCGACGAACATGGCTTTGGACACCGCGATATCAGATTTCAAATGATAATTGAGCGCCAGCGGGATCCTTGAAGGATCGATGGAAACGTCCAGAGAGTCCGTTCCCTGACGGGTCACGGTGCAGTAAAAGACACGGGCGTGCACGCCGCTGTCCGTCCGGCTGCAGCCTGCGATATCACAGGGGAAACCGAACAGTTTCAAGCATGCGTCATTGAGTGTTTTCTGCACGGTCCGGCCGTTCTTCTGGACCTGATAGCCGCAAAAATCCTGACCGGTGAAGGACAGTTTGAGTAAAAGTTTCACAAAAACCTCACAAGACGGTGAAATAAGGGATCCAGGCAAAGAAGATATTGATCAGAACGATGCCTGCGCCCAAAGCGATCAGCAAAAGGAAAAACAGCGTGTCCCTGACGTGCCACTTCAGGACTTCCATCCTCGTCCGGTCGTCTCCGCTGTGGTAGCAGCGGCACTCCATGGCGACAGCCAGTTCCTCTCCCCTTTTAAAGGAGGAGACGAACAAAGGGATCAGGATCGGGATCAGAGCCCGCGCTTTCCGGATCAGCCCGCCGTCCGAGAAGTTCGTGCCTCTGGATTTTTGGGCGTTCATGATCCGCTCGGCGTCTTCCGAAAGAGTCGGGATGAACCGCAGCGCGATAGACATCATCATCGCGAAAAGATCGACCGGGATATGGATCTTCATCAGCGGATGAAGCAGATTGCTGATCCCGTCCGTCAGTTCGATCGGAGTCATGGTGTAAGTCAGGAGCAGCGTCGTCCCGATGATCAGGCAGATGATCCGCAAGACCATGCAGCCCGAACGGATCAGGCCCTCGACCGTGATGCCGTACATACGCCCGTTCCATTCTCCGAATTCGACGAGGAAAGTCGCCTGATCGATATTCGTCAGGAACAGATTGATCAGGGCCGCAAAAATGATCACGACCGTGACGCCCCGCAAAGAGCGAAGGATCAGGGAAAGCGGGACCCGGGACAGGAGTGAGAGCGCAGCGACAAAAAGGATCAGCAGCGCAAAAGAGATCACGTTCTTGGCCAGGAAAGTCGAAACGATGAAAAGGATGGTCAAAACGATCTTGCCCCGCGGATCGAGACGGTGGATGACCGAATCCGCGGCATAGTATCGGCCCAGAGAGATACTCTTCATGAGCACCCTCCTTCCCGCAACCGGGACGCGATCGCAGAAACTGCGTCGTCGACCGTGAAAATGCCCTGAGGGAGATCGATGCCAGAAGATCGAAGCAGATCGATCAGGTGCGTCACCTGAGGAACGTCCAGACCGGTCTTTTCCAGTTCTCCGCTCTGCTCGAAAACGTCCCGGCAGCTGCCCTGCATGAACACGCGTCCGCGGTTCATCACGAGCACGCGGTCACAATAGGCGGCCATGTCCTCCATGCTGTGGGACACGATCAAAACTGTAGCGTTCGTTTCTTTTCTGTATTCCAGGATGCTTTGAAAAATGGACGTTCTGCCGCTGGGATCCAGACCCGCCGCCGGTTCGTCCAGAACCAGGACTTCCGGCTCCATCGCGAGGACGCCTGCGATCGCGGCACGTCTTTTCTGACCTCCGGACAGATCGAAAGGCGATTTGTTCAGATGGCGTTCGGTCAGCCCGACGATCCCTGCCACTTTGGCGATCCGGGCGTTGATCTCCTCTTCCGAAAGGCCCATGTTTTTCGGACCGAAGGCGATGTCTTTCCGGACAGTCTCCTCAAAGAGCTGATATTCGGGATACTGCATGACCAGACCGACCCGGAAACAGAGAGTTTTCCGGAGTTCGTCCAGTTCGGTACGGATCTCTTTTTTCTTTTGGCGTTTGGAGATCCGCAACCCTTCCGCTTCCGCTTTTTCCATCTCGCGCGCCAGTTTGGCTTTGACCGTTTCGTGGATGTCCTGACCGTCCAGGAGCACCTGTCCTGTCGTGGGTTTGAGCAATCCGTTCAGAAGCTGGAGCAATGTGGATTTACCGGAACCGGTATGTCCGATGATGCCGGTGACCGCATGTTCTTCGAAAGAGACGGAAACGTCCTCCAGTGCGACAGAAGAAAACTCGGTGCCCGGATTGTATACGTATCCGACGTGAGACAGTTCCAGTTTAGCCATGGCGTACCTCCCCGGAACCGAGCAGAGACCGGATGGCTTCGGCGCAGTCTTCAGGGGTCGTGACACGGTCCCCGATCTCAAAGCCGAGCGCTTTCAGCCGGTACATGACCTGGGTGCACTGGGGCACGGTCAACCTGCATGCATCCAGTTTTTCGGGCTGTGCGAAAACCTCTTCGGGCGTTCCGTCCATGACGAAATTGCCTTCATGGAGGACCATGACCCGTTTGGCTCTGGCCGCCTCGTTCATGTCGTGCGTGATGTGGATGATGGTCACGCCGTCTTCTCTGTTGAGCCTGTCGATGATCTCCATGACGTCTTTGCGGCCCTGAGGATCCAGCATGGACGTGGATTCATCGAAGAAAATGCAGTCCGGATGCATGGCCAGGATGCCGGCGATAGCGATCCGCTGCTTCTGCCCGCCTGAAAGACGGGAGGGCTCTTTTTTGGCATATTCGCTCATCCCGACGGCTTTCAGGGCTTCATCCACCCGCTGCCTTATCTCCGCGGAAGGTATCCCCAGGTTTTCCGGGCCGAAAGCCACTTCTTCTTCCGCCATGGTCGCGACCATCTGGTTGTCCGGATTCTGAAAGACCATTCCCACTTTTTTCCGGACGGCAAGGACCTGTGCGTCCGTCAGTTCCGGATCCGCGATATCGACCCCGTCCACAAAGATATGGCCTTCCGTGGGATCCAGGATCATCATGCAGAGTTTGGCCAAGGTGGATTTTCCCGAGCCGTTGTGACCCAGCATGGCCACGTATTCGCCCCGCTCGACCGTGAAAGACAAGCCGTGAAGGACTTCTCTGTCCGAACCTTTTCCGCCCGTGTTCTGATATTTAAATTTTAAATTCTCGACTCTCAGCAGAGGTGTTTCGGACATATAAGCGCCTTTCAAAAAATGATTAACTGTACCATCTGGAACTGGCTCCGCAAGGGAGCAGTCCATGGCTCGATGAGACGGGCAATGCCAATTCTCCGCTTTCCAAATGGCCTCCGAAACGGCTTTGGACGTGCTGCTGGAGGATATACTGCATCGTCAGGGGAGACAATCCCGTCGTATAGGAATTGATCAGGAAGAAAAGCGGATCGTCTGAAAGAAGCGATGCGGATTTGGAGACCAGCTCGTCGATGCAGTCTTCCAGTTTCCAGACTTCTTTGTTGGGTCCTCTTCCGTAGGAAGGGGGATCCATGATGATCCCGTCGTAGGTGTTGCCCCGCCGGATCTCGCGCTCCACGAATTTCAGACAGTCATCCACGATATACCGGATCGGCGCGTTCTGAAGGCCGGACAGAGCCGCATTCTCTTTGGCCTGAGCGACCATGCCCTTGGCGGCGTCTACATGAACGACCGAAGCGCCCGCATGCGCGCAGGCGACCGTGGCTCCGCCGGTATAGGCGAACAGATTGAGCACCTTGACCGGTCTATTCGCCCCGCGTATGAGGGATGCAAACCAGTCCCAGTTCACGCTCTGTTCCGGAAACAGTCCGGTATGTTTGAAACCCATCGGGCGGATGCAGAACGTCAGCTCTCCGTACCGGATCGTCCAGGATTCGGGGAGGGTGTTTTCGTTCCAGTGTCCGCCTCCGGTCTCGGACCGGCTGTATCTGGCGTGAGCTTTTTTCCATAAAAGACTTGCGTGAGGGCTTTTCCAAATGATCTGAGGATCCGGACGGATCAGGATAAAATCTCCCCACCGTTCCAGTCTTTCGCCGGAAGAAGCGTCGATCAGTTCATAATCTTTCCAGTTGTCTGCAATCCACATGTTTTTAACCCTCGGGTGTGTTGTAAAAGGATGCCAGTTTCGAATTGAAACTGTGGCCGTGACAGATCGCGAGAGCCAAAGCGTCCGCTGTATCGTCCGGCTTGGGCGGGTTCTTCAGTTTCAGGATGCGGGTCACCATATCGATCACCTGGTGCTTCTCCGCTTTCCCGTATCCGACGACGGCCTGTTTGACCTGCCCCGGCGTATATTCATAGATGGGAACGTCATGCATTTTGGCGCTGAGCAGCACGATGCCGCGTGCCTCGGCCACCCGGATACCGGTCGTGACGTTGTTCGTGAAGAACAATTCCTCGATAGACATGCACTCCGGCTTGTACTGTTCGATGATCTGGTTCAGATCATGGAAAATGATCTCCAGCCTCTCTTCGGTAGGGGTATGAGCAGGCGTCGTGACCGAACCGAAGGCAACGGGTGTAAATTGATTTTTGTCATATGAAAGCACTCCCCAGCCGACAATAGCCAGACCGGGATCAACACCTAAAATGAGCATGCCATACTCCTTCTATTCAGCAAATCACACCATTTGGATAAACTCAATAACGAAAAGCAATCCGCTATCTGAATAAAGATTGCCTCCATCGAATTTTTTCAAAATGGAGTTGCATTTTAACATGGTTTCGGTTCAAAAGACATAGGGACTTCCCCTTGTGGTTATTGTGTTTTTGAGCAAATACATTATACCACAGAAGTCCCTATTTTGTTGGGTAAACGGGTCGAAAAGCTTCACTTATCAGATGAAAAGTGAAAACTTCAGAAGCCCTTAACAATATTAAACAAAAGTGCTGTTTAACCTTGCACTATGAACTATATAGGTCACTCTTACACGTCAAACAGCCAAAAAGATCTCCTACCCTGATTGATGAAAAATGATTTCTTTTGCGTCTTACAACTTCTCAAGATACACTATCTTTGCCATAAAACACAAACTTAGGCTAATACATGTTCCATCTATTCCTTATCAAACGTTATCCTCACAGCACAAAGAGTTGAATAATCATGGTTCCCATCACGACTGATCTTCACTGAATAAGAGCATGTGATAAAGATCTTCCCGTCTTCAGCATAAGTTATTCTTTGTGAAACGAGTTCCGAATCTTCATATCTGTAATTGCTGTTCAGTGATGCTTTGATGGCTCCTATAGCTTTCTTCTGCAGCATATCCTCGTTTGGCAGTCTGACCGAACTCCAATCCACACCCGTAAAGCAAACGAGCAGTTCCCGGATATTACCTTTCGGATCAAAAGTAATCGTCACATAGTCGTTGGTTCGATATGAACCACAATATAGTGAGTAAGTCATACTGTAGTAGACAATCTCTATCGTTTCATCTGACGGATTATCTGTAGGCGGAATAAAGAATTCATCTCTTGTCTCGCCCCAAGCAGCATTTGGAGTGTGAACAGCATCCCTTGTCGTGCAACTGTAGTCATAGTTCTCTATAAAAGACAGTTCGATATAATCCGACAAAAAGCGCAGCGCATGATCTTTAAGAGTCTCCTCGGACAATACTGTTTGTTCATCAAAAGCAGAAAGAAACCCTGTTTTGGCACGAATTCTAAACGACTGCTTGAGCGATAATAAACGACACTCAATTGTTCCGCTTTCATCCTCAAAGACCCGCTCTTCACTATCTTGCCCTCTTCTGATGATTTTTTGAAGCGTTACTTTGTAATTCCTTTTTCCGAGTTGGATCGTTTCAACTTCAGCACTCTCAACCTGCTCCTCAGAATAATATCCGGTGGGCTCCACTGTTTCAGTTTTGAATGCGCCATCTTCCGTTCCTGAGGAAACTTGTATATGATATAAATCGAAGTCTATTCCCTCAACCGGGGTTCTCTCCCAGTCAAGAACTGTTTGCCCGCACGATATCAATAAAGCTGTTAAACAAACCAAAACAACTGCAACAACAACAAACCTTTTCATACCTATGCTCCTACTCATTTGTCAAAGTAATATACTCTTCACCAGCAATATACCACGAATCGGTTGTAATCTCAACATTTGGGTTGCAAGGATTATACCAATTATTTGCTATGTAATAATCCGCTTCATAGCAAGCAGAATAAATAGTTTCTCCTTCTGCAATCGCATGAAAAAAAGCTGCACACCATTCATTGGTTTCTGAATTCCAAACGGACTTTTCAAAGCCAATTACCGTTCTAACTCCCGCATTATAAGTCGCATTAACGAGGTTTTCCTCAACATCTCTCCCTTTTCCTGTTTCGCAAGCCCCATATATAACAAGTTCCGAATATGATAACGATCCCGAAGGTAAACTCTCCATTAAAGCAACATCGATATCTTCATTTGAAGTTTCAATTGAACTTTGATCTCCATGAGTTCGAATAACTGTTCCTGCTGTGCAATCCGATTGACATGGCCTTTGCGAATGGCTGTTTCTGAATCAATCACTTCGGGCAGAGAGAGTGTGTCAACTGC
>CADBRS010000229.1 GCA_902797125.1 uncultured Ruminococcus sp. | reverse complement strand
GATCTTGTTTATCAGAAACAGGTTTTCGCTCTGATTGCGGAATGGCTGAAAACTCCCGGACGTGCTGTTGCCTCGGTTGTACATGACTTGTCTTTAGCCAAAGCGTATGGAACAAAAGCGATTCTGCTGAATCATGGGCATAAGATTGCATACGGAGAAACCGAAGCGGTAATGTGCCCCAAATACTTGAACGCTGTTTACAATATGGATGTTGCGGAATGGATGTTTTCACTGCTGGGACAATGGAAATAACAGCAGGGCTAAAGACGCTGCTCTTTTTTGAGCCATGCAGGGGGGATGGATGGCTTTGCATTAAGTATTATGATTGGAACGGCTGTTGTTTCACCAGCCGGTTTTCAAACAGGAAACTATTAGATCATCTGCCGTGATTTTTTGCGGCAGTTTTTATAGGGGCTGTTCCACTGTCCGCCCGCTTTTCAGGTTGTTCCTTGCGTCGGCATTGGTGCTGATGATTGGTTTCAGCGTGTCGCATTGATCAAGAAGGGAGCAATCCCCGCAGGTCGCGTATCCTTTTTCCATAACGCAGTGCCGGATGGGGCAGAGACTCTCACAGTAGGGCGTTTTAGTGCCATCTGCACGGCAGCCGGTACAGCGGATCATATCCTTCGTAATCTCAACCCCGTTCAGCCTGCTCCAAAGCTCGGCGGTTTTTTCGCGGAGAGCATCATCGTCCCGAATCGTTGCGATTCTGGCGTCGCACGTTTCACAGTTCAGACCGCAGCAGGCAATCAATTCGTTCATTCTTTATCATCCCTTCATTTTCTGAAAAGCAGGCGTAACTTGTATTCCAGGAATCTGCGGGTATTGTTTATGCTGTGCGATCGGGTCCAGAGGAAATAAACGGGCTTTGCTTCCGGGCAATCTTTCTCTTGATCTGACAGGTCTGCTCCTTGCAGTGTGAACATTGAAGTGTGAGATTGGAGCCCTCCCAGTAACGCTCCGGATGCTTTGAATAGCTGACTTCCCAGTGGATCCGGACAATGATAGAAGTGAAAAACAGGCTCCAACTGAAGAAGTTCTTGATAAAAAGCATAGGGGTGAACATCATAAAGTGCCCCCAGTCATAAATGCGGCAGTTGATGCAGCACTTGTTTTTCATGATAAAGGTCTGGAACGGACAGAAGAACAGAATGCAGATGTAATCAAAAAGGAAGTAAAGCACAGAGAGCATCAGAAGATCGCCTGACTGAATCATGCCGAGGAGGTACAGGATACCGAAGATTGCATTAAATGAGAGCCACACCAGCATGACCTTCCACGCACTTATGTTCTGCAGCTGCGCGAAACGGTACATTTTTTTCTCATCATAATTGTGCACCGGCCGGTAAACGGTTTCCCTGGCCTTTTGCCAGGCCATCGTCAGCCTGTTGTTTGGTATCAGATGTGTGAGCATAATAAGCATGAAAAATGCCCAGACCAGGTGGAGGGGAGTGATTTCATATAAAAAAGGCTGGTTGACGATTCGCGTCAGTTCGTCCCGGTCAAACAGATAAAACCCGAAAACTGTACAGAAAACCAGAAAACGGAACGCCAGTTTCACTAAATAGAACGTGAGAGCGTGTGTTTTGCGTATACTCCATTTTACGAGTTTTCCAGCGTTCTCTTTCAGGACAACCGCCTGTTTGCTGACAAGATCGTGCAGCTCATCCGTTTGTTTCGACAGATTCTTCTTTATTTCCGCACCAATGCTGCCGGGCAGATTGCCGGAATGTTTTTTTGATCCGTTTGATGCTGAATTTGATTTGGTTGATTTCTGATGGATCTGTTTCATCTGCAGCAATTTCTTCGTACATTTGTTGATTCAGCCAATATTGGCGGAGAGAAGCCTTGTGATTATATTATCAGAAAAATAACGCGGCAATGCAATGTTGAAAAATGTCAGGACAGCGACACAACAATTCAGCGATTTATGAATATCAGACAGTCTTTACAACGTTGCAACAAAGGACTTCAATGGGTTGCCAGCTTCAGGAACTTCGTATCGTTCATCTGCTCATTTGTCAGATACACGCCGTTAAAAAACAGGGAATAGGTTGTTACGGGCGTCGGGGCGTTTTGCGCTTCTTCCCTGCTTGTCAGATGAACCGAACGGAACGGGATTCCGTGTTCTCTCGCAGCACGCTCTACGACCGGCACGTATTTTGCATTAAACGGGCATTGATTCGTGTAGTACAGCACATAGCCCTCTTCTTTGGCATGAGGATGCCTGGCGCATTCTTTGAATTTCGGCGCTTCAGCATCAGGGGAAAAAGGAAGATACCATAGCTGGATGCCGTTATCCGCTTCATCGCAAGCAGTAAATCCCTTGTGCTTTAGATATTTCGGATCCGCAAGGAAAGGCTTTTTCTTCCCGGAACTTAAGATACACAGTCCTTTTTTGCCTTTGTCTTTGCTGTCCCTGATGCAGGCGTCAAGCAGGTCGCTGGAATAGCCGTGGCCCTTGAAAGAACCGGAGACCCACAGACAGTCGATATACATATATCCGTCCGCCTCGAGAGGGTTCCATGCGTTTTCCGCAGGGATATATTCAATAAAGCATTTTCCGCGTTCGACGCTTTTCAGAAACACTAAACCATCGTCAAAGCGGTCTGCCAGCCATGTTTTTTTTGACAACACCTGGACGTCCGAGTTGTTGGAAATGGCACAGCAGACGTGTTCTTTCTCCAGATTTTCCTTTGTGACTATGATATAATTCATCCTGTTTTCCTTTTTAAGCTCCGATTTTCCACAGCTGCCTGAGTAAGATGACCTTCAAAAAGCTGCAACCGGATCGCAATATGTCAGTACCCGATGACTACTCCCAGAACGATAAAACCTATTACCAGAAGAAAGTTAACGAGAAACAGAGGAACGCTCTTACGGATCCAGGTAAAATACTCCACCTCTATCATCGACAGGGAGATCAGCAGAACCGGAGACGTGGGGAAGAGCACGTTGGTATAACCGTCCCCGAACGTGTAGAGCAGCACAAGCATTTGCGGACTCAGTCCGGTAGATACCATGGCAAGCAGCCCCATTACCAGAATTGCCTTTGCGGTTGAAGAGGAAATAAAGAATTCGAGCAACAGCACAATGAGGTAAATGATCAGTGCGACAAGAACCGGGCTGCGGCCTGCGATAAGTGTGTTGATCTGGCTGACGACTGTCGGAAGGACGGACCCGCGGTCGAATACGTATTTGATGGATGCCGCCAGCGCAATGAATACGATCGTGGGCAGCGCGCCGCCGAATCCCCGAAGGAAACTCCTGAGCACGAATCGGAAGTCGCCGCATGCGACATATCCCGTGAGGAGACCGAAAATGAGGAAATAGGCGGTCAGGATCACGACCGTATAGCCGCGTATCGTCTCTATCACGGAGGCGAGTATGATCAGTCCTAGAGCCGCAAGCAAAAAAGCGGCATAGCTGACGTTCAGCCTGCGGGATCGGTCGGATTGCTTCTCTTCCGGACGGAGCGTTTCTTCGGAGGACAT
>CADBRS010000228.1 GCA_902797125.1 uncultured Ruminococcus sp. | reverse complement strand
TTCTGGACACGCTTCAGAAGGTCCGGGAGACGGGCTCCGGTTCCTACTGTTATGCCATGGATTACGAGAATATAGGAAAACTGAAGGCTGTTGCGGACGCCCACAAACTCTGCATCATCGTGGTGCATCACACGAGGAAAATGGATGCTTCGGACCGTACTGAAATGATCTCGGGAACCACCGGACTCCTGGGGGCTGCGGACGGCGCTTTCATCATGTATAAGGAAAAGCGCACCGACCTGACGGCCTCGCTGGAGATCACGGGGAGAGATCAGGGAGATCAGAAACTGTATTTGACGAGAAACGAAGAGACGTTGGCATTCGAACTGGATCGCGTTGAAAACGATTATCCGCCTCCTCCGCCCGACCAGATCCTTCAAAAGATCGGCGGAATGATCGGTGAAGATCGTCCCATCTGGGTAGGCCGGGCTACAGCCCTGGTCGAACTGCTGGATCTTCCGATCAAAGGCAACACGCTGTCTTATCATCTCAACGTCAAGGCGGGGCAGCTCTGGGACCGATACAGGATCCGGTTCGAAACGGGCCGGACGCATGAGGGAAGATCCATCAAACTGTCCTATGAACCTCCCGTGACGATCGGTTCGCGAAAGACACCAAATCGTGACGATGATGACGGTAGTGACGATGATTTCGATACCCCATAAAGGCCTGAAAAACTGCCTTAGACCGTCACGGAAAGCATGAAAACGAGAGGGTAGCGATACCCAAAAGATCAATAAATACCGGATGATTCCGGTATTCGAACATCAATTTAGAAAAGCGTGACGATCGATCCGGCTGTGACGGGTCATAGGGGGGTCCCTATATTGCCGTCACGGCCGTCACAATCGTCACGGAAAGGAACAACCAATGCATAAACTTACAAATCAAAAAATAAAAAATCAAAAAGCAACAAATCAAAATCTAATCATCAAGGAGGCTGTTTAAGTGGCCAGTTATTATCAAAGAAAAAACGGAACGTATTGCGTCCGTGTCTACGTCGGCATGAAGGACGGCAAAGAGATCCTTGTGTCGAAAACCTATCGCCCGGTTCCGGGTATGTCTGCAAGCCGGGTCAGAAAAGACGTTCAAAAATTTGCGAAAGCGTTCGAAGCCATGGTCCGCGCCGGAGACTATATTCCAGGTGCGAAGTTCGAAGTCGATGAGGGGAACGGATGGATGAAGATCTCCGAATTCGCGGCGAAATATTACTGTCCGAGGATCCGTGAGAAATGCTCCCCGAACACCTACCGATTCTATAAGTCCGTGGTGGATCAGATCATCGTACCTTCGTTCGGCGATCTGAGACTCGTGGAAGTTACCTCTTCCGATCTGCAGGACTTTATCGATTTTCTCTCTGAAAAACCCGAGGCGAGAACGGATGGGCGAGGCACGTTACTCGCTGCTCCCACTGTCAAACGTTACGCGACCGTTTTTCGCTCTATGATGGCGGAGGCGCGCAGGCTACGGTTCATAGAGGACGATCCGTTTCCTCCCGGCAGCGTTGAATATCCGCAAGACAAAAGGCTGAAACATTTGGGTTTCGATTCGGACAAGGCCTACGGGATGGAAGAATTGCAAGCTTTCCTGCTGGCGCTCAAAGGGGAGGAACCCTTGAACCGGATCATCCTCCTGACGTCCGTCGTGTTGGGACTTCGGAGAGGCGAGGTTGTCGCCCTGACCTGGGACGATGTCAATTTCCAGGATCATTATGTGTCCGTCAATAAGAGTGCGTATAAGATCAAGGGAGATGAACAGGGCATCAAGTCCCCGAAAAGCATGCAGGGCTACCGGATGATTCCTATGCCCGAAATCTACGAAAAGGAACTGAGATCCTGGAAAAACCTTCAGGACAGGATGAAAGAGGAGGCGGGACCGGACTGGAACAGAAAAGGTTTCGTCTTCGCGAAGCCCGCGGGCGAGATGGTGAGTCTCTATTACCCAACCAGGCTTTGCAGCAAGTTCGAGGCAAGGCACAATCTCAGACACCTGAAGCTGCATGGGCTGAGGCACACTTTCGATTCCTTGCTCTATGCCAACGGGCTCGACCTGGAAACGATCCGGGACCTGATGGGGCATAAGAGTATCTCAACGACCGAGATCTACACGCATGCATTGAACGAGAACAAAAAGAAAGCCGCGAAGATTATGAATGACTGTCTGAAATGCTTCAACGAGGTGTCTGAAGAGTGAGCAGAAAACTGGTCCAATTGAAAACGATCCCGCAGACGGTCCTGAAATGCAGAGAGATGGATCCGGATACGGAGATCAACTATTCTATGCTCTATAGTCTGGTCCGGGAAGGCAAGCTGTCCTACGAAAAACACGGGGCCCGGGTCATTCTGGATTATTCCGCGTTTCTCTCCGATCTGCTCGATCTGCTGGGTCTTGATCGGACAGTTAAGTTTCCGAAGATCCGAACGATAGGGAAATGTGCGGGTGCTTTGCGGGGAAGCGCGGTAGGTGTCTGCGACAAGGTCATCCGGAGATTTGTAAAAGAAGGTCTGCTTCCGTCCATCCGGATAGGGAACAGGCACTACGTGGCCTTGCAGTCTTTTGATGATTATCACTATGAGAAATTCATTTTCCGGTTTCTGAATTTGAAAGGAGACCGGTTCCAAGCCGGAGATGACGCGATGGCACAGATCCGGAACATAGCCGACGGTCTGGGATCTATCCGAAGGAAGCACAGGCAGATGGCGCGATTGAAGATGTAACAAGAAAAAATAGAAGAGCCCGTACAAATCCGAACTGGCCGGATGAACAACGGGCTCCCCACTGGTTAGATCTTCACATTGATTTTTTACTATTTGAGTACAAATTTTTGGCAGTTTTTTGTGCTAAAGGGGTCTTGTGTCCGGAAAAAGTCAATAGGATCGTACATTTTTTGTTCCGATTTAGTAAGACCAGTGGCCTCAGTTCGATTGCCTGTTTTTGTCTCCCTTGTTAGTCGGTCAATCTTCTTTGCTTGAAAAAAAGAATGAATCGAATTTATCGGCTGCGCTTCGATCCATTTCCTGCATAGCATGAACATAGATCCCAGTCGTTTCGAGATCAGCATGTCCCAATCTGGCGGAAACGGTCTTCAGATCGCATCCTTGGGCTAAAAGCCAGGTGGCACTGGTATGTCTCAATCCGTGGAATTTCAAGTGCCGGATGTTGTGCCGCTTCAAAAAATGGTCGAACTGCTTGGTTGGAGTATGGGGATGCATGACATGACCGTCTTCTTCGGTAAAGACATAATCTAGGTCATTCCAGTCTTCTCCTACGAAGAGCATATGACGGTTTTGCCAGTTCTTATATTCCCGAAGCGTGTTGCAGAGATGCAGCGGAATACTGATCTTTCGGTAGCTGCTTGCCGATTTCGGATCCTTTTCCGCGGCTTTTCCACCCTTGGGTTTATAGATACTTCTTCGAATGGAAATAGACTGGTCTCTCAGATCGACATCGCTCCATTTCAATCCAACGAGTTCTCCCCGGCGGCAGCCTGTGAAAAGGGCTGTTTCGATCAATGCTTTCAAGCGTATTGACTCTTTTTCCAAACAGTGAAGGATATCGTCGACCTCCTGGAGATCGAACGCCTGGACCTCTTTGTGTTCAACCTTAGGGTATTCGAGCTTCCGGGAGAGTCCGATATCCGCGTCGATGTAGTCCATGCGATAGGCAAGAGAGAGCAAAGATCGAAAAACAGTGGTATATCTTCTGACCGTTTGCCCGGTAAGATGTCCTTTTCTGCCATCTCCTCGCTCTTTTTTGGTTGCCAGGAACGTGATGAACTGTTGGACGTGAAATGTCTTGATATCCCTCAATTTCATTTTTCCAAACATGGGAATCAGCAGCTCGTTTATAACCTTCTCATAAAAGACATACGTGTTTGGAGAAAATGATTCCTTTTTGATTTCCAGATAGATTTCCGCGAATTCTAGAAGGGAAGGATTCTCCAGTGCTGCATTGGAAAGAGTTTTGACTTCTTCTTCAAATTTTGCCGCAAACTCCTCAACTTCTTTTGTGAGTTTGGCGTAAGACAAATTCCTTTGGGATGGAGTATAGGTTTTTGTCTTCATGATAGGGCGCCCGGATGAATCGGATCCACAATAAACTCTGATCTTGTAAGTGCCGTTCGGGTTTTCGAAAATGCTAGCCATAATAGGCTCCTTTCTGCGGTTTTTCCGCGTCAAAATTGGTACAAATTTTCGACAAAGAGAAGAGGCCATCATTGCAAGTTTGACGAGAGTAGACGCCGTCGTGCTTACGGAGGGAGAGTAAGACTTTTTGATCACTTGTACCTGGACTTGTACTTTTACACCCCCCTGGCGTCTACTCTCTTGGATTTTGTATCAAATTGATTGCTTGAAAATCGAGAGACCTTATAGCCCGAAAACCCTTATGAAATAAGAAAAAACAGGCAATTGAGTTTGCCTGTTTTTTCAGAGTCGAGGTGACTAGATTCGAACTAGCGGCCTCTACGTCCCGAACGTAGCGCTCTACCAAGCTGAGCCACACCTCGAGCCCGTGAATTGTAACACATGGGGGAGAAAAAGTCAATAGCAGGGTAAAAAAACATTGTTTTTCCTTATAAAATATGATAATATGTTCATAGCAATCTGAACCATCGCGGTTTATCAATCGGAGAAGAAGATGTATTGTAAGAATTGCGGAAATGCATTGGAAGAAAAGACAAAATACTGTCCTTTCTGCGGAGCACCGATAGAGGCTCCGGAAAAGACCGCTACCGAAGATCCGGTCATCCCGGAACCCACGCAGCGGAAAAACGCGAAAAAGGAATTCTATCTTGAACACGGCGCAGAACAGGGCTTGACCAAAATGGTGAACTGGGGCTGGGTCGGTTCCTTTGCCGCCATCGCCTTACTGGTGGGCTTTACAGCTTTCAACTGGGCCAGAACAGGATTTTTCTATGCCGGTCTGGCTCCGTTCATCGATGCCATCGTGATGGCATTGGTGGCCACTTTGCTCGGCAAATTCCTTTTGAACAAAGCAGTCAGCATGATCGTGATGATCGTCGCGGCGATCCCTGTGATCGTTTTGTTCCTGACTCGGGGAGAAATCTTGATGCCGGCCATCGGGCTGCTGGTCGCTTTCTATTGGTTCTATATGACCAAGAATATCGAGATGCGGTATGCCATGTTCAAGCAAGCCGAAGAAAAGAAGGCTGCCGAAGAGGCTCAGAAAGCAGCTGCCAAGGAACAGGCCAGCACTGAACCGGAAGGCTCAGAATCCGAAGAAGATGAAGAGGAAGAAGGCGAAGAAGAACCTGAAGTCATCGACGAAAATGCTTATGATGACGCGGCAGACGATTACGTGATGCCGGCGATGCGCCATCCGAAAGAGGAACAGGCTCCGGTCCGTCCTCAGGCAAAAACCGTCGACGAAGCTTCGGAAAAGAAAAAGCAAAAAATCCTTTTCATCGCATGCATCGCCATCGCGCTGATCGCTGCGATCGTGATCCCCGTCATTTTCAGTGTTTTGCCTGCGGAGAAGAGATTTACCAAAGGCGTCTGGAACGGGCGGTCTTTCGAAAACCCCTATCTGGGCATTGTCTATCAGGAACCTACTTCCTGGGGACATACCTCAGACAATCTCATGCTTCTTTACAACAACAATAACTATGGCGTCTTCGCAAATCCGTACAAGGGATATGTGCTCGTGAACTCTTTCTCGGATCGCTATTCGACCCAAGAAGGCAACGTGCTGATCTATTTCCAGAGGACGTCCGGTTCGATCGACGATATCGTGGTGAGCGAAAAGAACAGCGCGCTCTCCTATGACACCCAGAACAATATCAAGGCTGTCTATGAGCTCGTGAGCCGGACGGTTGTCGCAGAGACGGGTGAATCTGTGGTTTTGAAAGGCTTTGCCAGTTCTTTACTGAACAAAGACGACGAGGTCGATACCGTTGAAGTCTATCTCTACCGTATCCTGGACAACAAAGCCGTATTGGTCATCAGTCTGGTGGCACCGAACATGGAAGGCATCGATGAAATTTTGAAGCAGGTAACATTTACAAGATAAGATCGGGGTTTGAACATGAAAAAAGTTGTTTTGTTCGGCGAGATCATGCTAAGGCTCGCTCCGAACGGCTATTACAGATTTTTTCAGAACGACCAGATGCAGGCGACTTTCGGCGGAGCCGAAGCCAACGTGGCCGTCTCGCTTGCCAATTTCGGATACCGGCCGGTTTATGTCACGAAACTGCCCGAACATGCGATCGGACAGGCTGCCGTTTCCAGTTTGAGATCGTTCGGCGTGGATACGGACAGCATCGTGCGCGGCGGACACAGGGTCGGCATCTATTACATGGAAAAAGGCGCTTCTCAGCGCGGTTCTGTTTGCATTTATGACCGAGACCATTCTTCTATCAAAGAATCAGTGCCGGCTGATTTCGACTGGAAATCGATCATGAAAGGGGCAGACTGGTTCCATTTTACAGGTATTACCCCCGCTTTGGGCCACAATCTGGTGAGGACCT
>CADBRS010000227.1 GCA_902797125.1 uncultured Ruminococcus sp. | reverse complement strand
GTCGAACGGAGCGTGGGACAGCGGTTCCGGATCCCGTCCGGTCAGCAGATAGAGCATGGTCGTGTTGCCGGTCAGGACGGCGGAAGGCGCATCCGCATCGGAGAGTTTAGCCTTTGCAAGACAGTCGTCCATCAGGCGGCGGACCTGAGTCCGGACCAGGCCGGTCAGTGTTCCGAGTTCGCCTTTGAGCGCATGTTCGATCCGGCCCATGACGTCCGCAGCGACCGTGATCTGGTCGTTCCTTTCAGACGCTTCGGACAGACACGCGCCCGTTTTCAGATCATAGAGCTGCACGACGACGGTCGTCGTCCCGATATCCACGGCAAAACCAAAGGATCCAGGCATCGGGTCCAGCGGACCGCGATAGGACAGGGAACTGGTCTCGATTTCCGAAAGATCCCGCCTTGCAGAACGGTCTGCAAAGAAATCCGCGTCTCCGTAAAGCGTCGTCTGACAGATCAGGTGGCCTCCGGCCTTCCGTTCGGCTTCGTTCAAGGGAGAGACCTCGCCTTCGATGTCCGCCAGGCACTTGCCGCAGACGCCCCGGCCTCCGCAGGGGCGGTCCACCGGGAGACCCGCTGTATTTAATAAATCGGACAGGGAAGCGGGCGGTTCAAAAGGATATGATTCCACCCCGGTCCGTCTATGGATCTTCAAAAAGGCCATCTTAAAAATCCTTAATCTTTGTCGAACAGGACCAATCCGAAATAGGTGACGGTATTGGATCCGTTGATATATTTCAAATCGGTAGACGATGTCGTTCGATAGACGTCGATTCCCATTCCTTCCATGGCAGGCATGACCAGGTCGGGATGTCTGCAAGGCTTGTTATTGTCTCGTTTGAGACATTTTTCACACAAATGACACCCGCCGCAGGATAGTTGCAATGTTTCATCGGTATAGAACTTTGCCACTTCGCGGCGGAGCTTGACGCCGATTCCGGCATGCTTTTTCGACACGTCGGCCATACCTTCGATATCATAGCTGTCCTCGATCTGACCGATCGTCTGATACAAAAGTCCGTGCCTGAAGGTGCGGATCCTTTTCATGTTTTCTTCGACGGGTCCTATGTCCGGAGGACAGGCATAGCAGAGTCCGAAAGAGCCGCAGTTACCGTGTTCGCAGATCTCGTAGAAAGACTTGTCCATGATGATCTGCTCATTGTCGATCACGGCAGCTTTTGTAGCGCCGGCCCGGAGGGCGGCTTCAGTCCACAAAGTAGGATCCATTATCAAGCCTCGATTTTTTCCTTCAGCATTTCGATATAGCGCGGAGACGATCCGCAGCATCCGCCTATGTAGGTCACGAAATCCAGAGCCGGTGCAATGTCCTGAACGAAAGCTTTGGCGTCGAACGCGACGGCGCTCTTGCCGTCCGCACCCACGACGGGCATGCCGGCGTTGGGTTTGAACAGGATCGGGAGTTTGGTATAGTTCGTGAATTCACGGACGACAGGCAAAGCCACGTCCGGTCCGAGCGAACAGTTGAGACCCAGAGCGGCTACGCCCAAAGGCTCCAGTTCGGATACGGCATCCTCGACCGAATTGCCCATGATCGTGCGGCCGTTCTTTTCGAATGAGAGCGAGCAGAAAACGGGCACGCCGAACGTCACGGCCTCTTCGGCAGCGACGCGGAGCATGGAAAGGTCGATAAAAGTTTCAAGAAAGATGATGTCGGCTCCGGCGGATACACCGGAGGCAAACATATTCCGGTAGATCTCCCGGACCTCGTCTTCCTCCAAGTCGCCGTAGGGCTCCATCAGTTCGGTCAGCGGACCTGCGTCCAGAGCGACCTTGACGTCCGTTCCGGCCACGGCTTCGCGGGCGAGCCGCACACCGGTCGTCACGACCTCGGATGGATCATAGGACGAAGCCTGGGAGACGGACAGGGAATTGGCACCGAACGTGTTGGCGCAAATGATATCGGATCCGGCTTCCACATAGGAGCGGATCGTATCTTTGACGTAGTCCGGATGTTCCATATTATAAATCCAGACGGGGACCTGAGCGACCCCGTCTTTTTTGGCGCGGTTCCAAAGTTCTGTACCGGTCGCGCCGTCCAGTAAAAATACCTTACGTTCCATTGTTTCAAGCCATTTCCTGGCAGAATTTCACGGCCTGTTCGGCAGCCGTCGTAGCGTCTGCGGAATAGAAGTCTGCGCCGATCTGATCGCAGAAGCGCTGCGTGACGGGAGCGCCGCCGATCATGATCTTGACCTTGTCCCGGATGCCAGCAGCCGCAGCGGCTTTCACGACGTCTTCCATGACGCCCATCGTGGTGGTCAGCAAAGCAGAACAGCAGATGATCTGGCAGTTCTGTTCGATCGCTGTCTGAACGAATGTTTCCGGAGCGACGTCCGTGCCGAGATCGACGACTTCGAGGCCTTTGCCTTCCATCATCATCTTGACCAGGTTCTTGCCGATATCGTGAAGGTCTCCTTTGACCGTTCCGATGCAGACTTTTCCTTTGGCCTGCAAACCCTCTTCGGACAGGTAGGGCTTCAGGACCTCGGCGCCCTTGTTCATCGCGCGGGCGGCGATCAGGACTTCGGGTACGTAGACCTCGTTGTTCTTGAATTTTTCGCCGATGATGTTCATGCCGTCCAGAAGGCCTTCTTCAAGGATCTGGGTTGCGGGATAGCCTTCTTCCAGAGCTTTCTGAACCAGTTCGACGACGATCTTGGCTTTACCGATCTGCAGATTCTCAGATATTTCGCGGAGTTCCATAACAAATACCTCTCAATAAAATCAATAGTCTCTCATTTTTTTCCAGATATCGAGGATCATGCGATATCTTTCGGGCGGCATGCCCTTGAACGGGATATTGGATGTGCAGAAGATGTATCCGCCTCCCGGTTTTGCGTATGTCAGGCAATATTCGGCACTCGCGCGTACCTCTTCGTCCGTGCCGGTCTGAAGGGCTGCGCAATGGACGTTTCCGCAAAGCGCGACCCGGTCGCCGTATTTTTCCTTGACGAGTTTGATGTCCACGCCGGCCATCGGATCGAGCGAGTGGAGCGCATGAGGATTGCATTCGACCATCATGTCGATGATCGGCATGATATTGCCGTCCGTATGTTTGATGGCATACTGTCCGTTCGCTCTGGCCTCGTGTATGATCTGATAAAGGTAAGGCTGAATGAATTCGGCAAACATGGCGGGAGATACGAAAGGCCCGCTGTTGTAGCAGTAGTCGGAGCAGAGAATCAAGGATTCCACGCCGGCCTCAGCCAGTCTCTTGTTGCGTTCGATCGCATTGTTGGCCATCTGCTGAGCCTGTTCCTTGACGGCGTCGGGATCGTCTGCGATCCGATAAGCAAATTCGTACATATCGTTGCCGTCCGGGATGTAGAAAGTTCCGTCTCCGTGGAAGGTGAGCATGACCTGATTGTTTGTCACCTCGAGAAGGTCCCTGATGAGCTGCCGGGTCTCGGGAGAGATATCGGTCGCCGTGCAGTTGCCAATGGCGTTGACCGGAATGATGGAATAATCCAGTTCGCCGTAAACGTAGGCCATATATTCGGCCATCTCGTGGATCTTTTTGTCTTTTTCTGCCTGAGACAGTTTCTCGATATTGCCGGGATGAAGTTCGACGGGAACCAGCGGTTTACCGAACATTTCTTCAGCCAGCTGATATTCAAGTTCAAAAGTCGGAACATGGTCCGGGATCTGCCTGGTCAGGGCAGCGATCGCGCGTTCTCTGTGATTCATAAAAAAAGTACCTCTCAGAATGCATACTCTTGTAATTTATATTATATCAGCGCGCACGCGCACACGCAAGAACTATCAGCGAAAAAAAGGAGTTTCGAAGAACACTTTTTTATGGATTGCCGGGAACACCCGTGACTTCAGATAATATGAAGTGACCCCCAATTTGCAAAAACGTGGATTTACCCG
>CADBRS010000226.1 GCA_902797125.1 uncultured Ruminococcus sp. | reverse complement strand
TACGACATCACGACGATCCGCGCCAGTATGGGTATGTACCTCGTGTGCAAAGCGATCCATGAGCAGACCGACATTCGGGTTTTGCTGACCGGCGAGATCTCCGATGAGCTGTTCGGTTACAAATATACCGACTTCGCACCGAATGCGAGCGAATTCCAGTCGGAAGCCGAAAAGCGGGTCCGCGAGCTGCACATGTACGACGTGCTCCGCGCCGACAGATGCAATTCGGTGAACAGTCTGGAAGCACGCGTTCCGTTCGGAGATCTGGATTTCGTCAAATACGTGATGTCGCTCGATCCCGAAATGAAGATCAACAGGTACGGAAAGGGAAAATATCTGCTCCGTCATGCCTTCGAAGGACTCGGTTATCTGCCGGATTCGATCCTGTGGCGGGAAAAAGCGGCTTTTTCCGATGCCGTCGGGCACAGCATGGTGGATGATCTGAAAGCCTATGCCGAAAGCCTTTATTCCGATGAGGAATTCGATGAAAAAAGGAAAAAATATGTGCACGCGCAGCCTTTTACCAAGGAATCGCTTCTGTACAGAGAAATATTTGAGAAATACTATCCGGGGCAGTCGGACATGATCGTCGGCTTCTGGATGCCCAACCCGTCTTGGGAAGGATGCAACGTCAAAGATCCTTCCGCCAGAGTGCTGTCAAACTACGGCGCGAGCGGGAAATAATAGAGAAAGACAGTCGAAGAAAGAAATCCCGCAAACAAATCGGCCGCCGGTGAAGGCGGAACGAAAAGAGGAGAGATGAATATGACCAAGTATATTTTCGTGACCGGGGGCGTGGTCTCCGGATTGGGAAAAGGCATCACAGCCGCATCGCTGGGCAGACTGCTCAAGTCGCGCGGGCTGAAAGTCGCAGCGCAGAAACTCGATCCTTATATCAATGTGGATCCGGGTACGATGAGCCCGTATCAGCACGGTGAAGTGTACGTGACCGAAGACGGGGCTGAAACAGATCTCGATCTCGGTCATTACGAGCGCTTTATCGATGAAGATCTGAACAAATACTCCAATCTGACGACCGGCAAGGTCTACTGGAACGTTCTGAACAAGGAGCGCAGAGGCGAATACCTTGGTTCGACTGTTCAAATCATTCCCCATATCACGAACGAGATCAAGGCGTTCGTTTACAATGTCGGCAAGCACAGTGACGCGGACGTGGTCATCACCGAGATCGGTGGCACCATCGGCGATATCGAATCCCAGCCTTTCATCGAAGCGGCCAGGCAGATCGCCCTGGAGGTCGGACGGGAGAACAGTCTGTTCATCCACGTCACGCTTGTCCCGTATCTGCACGGTTCGGAAGAGCATAAAACGAAGCCCACCCAGCATTCGGTCAAGGAACTGCAGGGCATGGGCGTGAATCCGAACATCATCATCCTCAGGTGCGACGAACCGTTGGAAGAAAATATCTTCGATAAGATCGCGCTTTTTTGCAACGTCAAAAAGGACTGCGTGATCGAAAACATCACGCTGCCTAACCTGTATGAGGCGCCTCTGATGCTCGAAAAATCGAATTTCTCGGCCGTTGTCTGCCGGGAACTCGGGATCAGCACCAAAGAACCGGATCTATCAGACTGGTCTGCGATGGTCGCGCGCATCAAATCCCGTCCCTACACGGTCCATATCGGGCTGGTCGGAAAATATGTCGCGCTGCATGACGCCTATCTCTCGGTTGCCGAAGCGATGCGCCATGCCGGATATACTCACAACACACATATCAAGATCCACTGGATCGATTCCGAAACGATCACCGCAGAAAACGCCGGCGAAGTGCTGGGCAGCCTGGATGGGATCATCGTTCCAGGCGGTTTCGGCAGCCGGGGGATCGAAGGGATGATTACAGCGGCGCAGTATGCGCGGGAACATAATATCCCGTATTTCGGCATCTGCCTCGGTATGCAGATCGCCGTGATCGAATATGCGCGACACGTAGCCGGCATCAAAGATGCCAACTCGGGCGAATTCGCAGAGAGTTGCGAGCACAAAGTGATCGATTTCATGCCCGGACAAAGCGACGAGGTCGACAAGGGCGGGACCCTCCGTCTCGGCGCATATCCCTGCGTGATCGCTGCGGAAACAACGATGGAACGCTGTTACGGAACGCGGCAAATCCGCGAACGGCACCGTCATCGCTATGAATTTAACAATGACTACCGCGAGATCCTGAAGAAATGCGGTCTGACGCT
This sequence comes from uncultured Ruminococcus sp., assembly GCA_902797125.1. Lineage (GTDB taxonomy): Bacteria > Bacillota > Clostridia > Oscillospirales > CAG-272 > RUG14240. The sequence goes on along the minus strand of CADBRS010000226.1, from coordinate 803 downwards.
TTCGGGCATGTCGCCGGACGGACTGCTTGTCGAAACAGTCGAACTGTCCGAACGAGAATTTTACGTCGGTGTCCAGTATCATCCGGAATTCAAATCCAGACCGAACAAACCTCATCCGCTGTTCCTGGGCTTTATCGGTGCGGCGCTGAAAAGACAGCAAAACCGAGACCTATGAGCATCCATGAGGAATGCGGCGTTTTCGGTATCATGGCTCCGAGACCGACCGACGCCGCGGGGATCTGCTATTACGGATTATACGCCCTCCAGCATCGGGGACAGGAAAGCTGTGGGATCGTAATCAACAATGACGGAGTTTTCCTGTCTCATAAGGATATTGGAACGGTTGGAGAGGTTTTCGATAAGGAGACGCTGGCAGCGTTCCCAAAAGGCACGATGGCCGTGGGACACACGCGGTACGGCACCACAGGCGGTACCAGCCGGAGCAACTGTCAGCCGCTCGAAGTGAACCATCAAAAGGGTCATATGGCGATCGCGCACAACGGCAATTTGTCGAATGCGGCGAAACTTCGCTCGGAACTGGAACTGAACGGCGCGATTTTTCACACGACAAGCGATACAGAAACGATCGCCTATATCGTCACGAAAGAGCGCCTGACCGCTCCCTCGATCGAAGACGCTCTCAGCCGAGCCATGGATATCCTGGAAGGAGCCTATTCTCTGATCCTGATGTCTCCGCAAAAACTGATCTGTACCCGGGATCCTTTCGGATTCCGTCCGCTCTGTTACGGAAAAAAGCCGGACGGAACGTATGTCGTCGCATCGGAAAGCTGTGCGCTTTCGGC
>CADBRS010000225.1 GCA_902797125.1 uncultured Ruminococcus sp. | reverse complement strand
CCATGGCGGTCGCGTTTGCACTGTTCAGGATCCTCGTCATCAACAAACTGATCGGCAATCCGGAACTCGCGGAGGATGACGCATCCCAGGAAGACGATTCGGACGATTTCCAGGACGTTGAATGAGCGGCTTTTTGCACATTCGATTTGACAGCAGAGCCATGGCGTGATATAATGACCGCGTCGCTTTGTTGAACGGCCGCGCAGCAGGATGCCGAAAGGTGCTGCTGTGAGGAAAGTCCGGGCTCCGCAGGGCAGGATAGCTGATAACGTCAGCCGCGGGTAACCGCCGGGAAAGTGCAACAGAAATAAACCGCCCGCAAGGGCAAGGGTGGAAAGGCGAGGTAAGAGCTCACCCACTCCCATGGTAACATGGGTTTGCTGTAAACCCTATCCGGAGCAACACCTTATGAGACGAGTTGGCCCGACGCAAGTCTTTGGTGGCAGGCATTTTGCCGAGCAGACCGGTGACGGTCTGCAAAGATAGATGGTCGTTCTCGACAGAACCCGGCTTACAGACAAAACGACTTTTGAGAGGGGCTATGATTTGAGTAGCCCCTTTGCTGACTTCAGATTTTTTGGGGAGGTCTCATGCATCCATTGGCCAAACAATTGCACAGTTTCGTCATTTTCAGAAACCTGTTGAGCCGGTCTCCGCTCAAAGAACTTTTGAAACTTCTGGATACGGACGAAAAAGATCTTGCTTCCCTCAACGACGCCTATGCCGAATTCGTATGCGCACTCTATGCGTGCGACGGAGATCTTGGCCGGACGCTTGAAAAGATGCTGTGCGACGATGAAAACATCTATACCCGTTATCTGACGACCGGCGCAGGCGACAAAGAGTTGTTGGAAAGAGAACTCGGCCGGGAACTGGCCGTGTTCAATGAGCTTTCCCGCTTCGACGGACAAGCTCAAAGGCAGGCGCTGGGAGACGAAAAACTGCCCGGGTGGAAGACCGGAACGACAGATTTTACGAAATTCTATCCCCGCTGGGTCCGGGATATATCCAAACACGGGTTGGGCATCTATGCGGCCTATCATATGTTCGTACTGGATGAAAACGGGGAAGTTTCTCCGATCCGTCATCCGGACGGACAGAAACTTTCAGATCTCATCGGATACGAGCGCGAGCGCGAGGCGATCATTTCCAACGTGGAAGCCTTTTTGTCGGGTCGCCCTGCCAACAATATGCTCCTTTACGGGGATGCAGGAACAGGCAAGAGTTCGACGGTCAAGGCCGTAGGCAATGCCTATGCCGACCGCGGTCTCCGCATCGTGGAACTGAAAAAAGCGCAGCTTTACCGTATCCCGAAACTGATGGACGATCTGACGTCCAATCCGCTCAAGTTCATCATCTTCATCGACGATCTTACGTTCGGACCGGACGACAACGACTTCTGCGATCTCAAAGCGGTCCTGGAGGGCGGCGTCAGCGACAGGGGACACAATATCCTCATCTGTGCCACCAGCAACCACCGCCATATGATGAAAGAGACGGTGAGCGACCGCATGGGAGACGAGGTCAACGTTTCAGACCGCATCCAGGAGATCGTCAGCCTGTCTGCCCGTTTCGGGCTGACCGTGACTTTCTCCCGTTCAGACAGAGATCTGTACAGCCGGATCGTGCTCGAAATGGCGCACCGGGCAGGATTTTCGGAAGACAAAGATAAACTCATCGCGGAAGCCGACAAATTCGCTTTGCGCGGCGGAGGCCGGAATCCCAGAACGGCCAGACAGTTCATCGATACCATGCTGGCAACAAAACAATAGAGCCAAACGAGAAGAGAGCCCGGGACGATCCCGGGCTCTTGTGTTGTACAAGGGTTTGCAATCAGGCCAGTATCACTTTGAACACTTTCAACTCGCCCTGTTTGAGTATAGCAGCGAACTTGTTGCCGCTGTATTCGACCGGACCCAATTCACGCTCCGTGGGCTCGACCTGGCAAGCGGATGCGATCTTTTTACCGAATACGAACTCCGCACCCCGTTCGTCGTCCGAAATGTTGAAAGCGTGGATGATGATGCCTTTGCGGTCTTCGGACACTTTGATGCCGGAGATCTCGATGCCTTCAGAGACGGACAGGAGCGAATAGCTGCCGCCAAGCGGGCCCTTGTGAGAACCGGTGGCCACATAGAAGAGGGTATTGGAGAAAGCTTCGTTGATGGCGCTCAGATCCAGAGCGCTGGCGTCTGTCGGCGCGATGCCCAGTTTCCACTGTCTGAAACCGAGTTCGGGACAGTTGTCAGGCGCCTGCGAATTGCGCAATAGCGACGTGCTGAGTGCACCGTCTTTGACGCGGAAGACGTAGGGGGCGTCCGTGAGCAGTGCGACGCCTCCGACTTTTGTCGTGACGGCCGCGCAGCCGATGGCCGGCACGTCATGCTGCTCGGGTTTTCGTTCAATATAACCGCCGGGAACACGGGAGACGAACTTGCCGATCTCGCCTGCCACAGGCAGGATGAAGCGGAGAGCCGGGATGCCCAGCCTGCCTTCGAACATCTCCCGCCATTCGGTCCCGATCTGGTAGGTCAGATAGCGGTCTTCTTCTCCCAAAGAGATGGAGACGCGGATCTCGGATTTGCCGAACAGGATCCTGTATCCGTAGGTAGGGAGCAGTTTGCCGGTCGCTTTGGCGGTCGTGAAGACGGCGCCGGTCTCGTTGAGGTTGGTTTCCTTCACGGGATAGCATTCGCTCCAGGCGTTACCTGCCATGCCGCTGCCCGAATCGATATATGGATCCTGATAGACCAGCGAGAAATAACCGGCTTTCCCGGAAATCAGATTCTTGCCTGTCTTTTTGTCCACGAATTCCACGATCTCCATCTGATCGTTGAAGCGGGCGCGGATAT
>CADBRS010000224.1 GCA_902797125.1 uncultured Ruminococcus sp. | reverse complement strand
CAGAAAGACTGGCAAACGATTATAACGATGAAACGTTCGAGAGGGTTCAGAGAGTGATTGGTTATCCCAAGTGGACAATCGCATTCCTTCGCGAGGTGTTGGATTTCCATCGCATACCGAACCAACTGAACAGATATCTGTCCGCATTGACGAATTACCCGATTCCGACAATGCAAGACCTATATGAGATTGCAAGACAGCAAAGCTGAGTTGCAGGAATAAAGAGCAAAAAAGCGGCGCACGCTCCTGACTTCGATCAGAAGAATGCGCCGTTTCGTTATGATTTTTCTTTTTCTACTTCAAATCGCTTTTCTTGAAGAGGATGATCCCCGCTACCGTATGACCGGCGATAAAAACCAGAAACGAAGCCAATCCGAACCAGAAGGCTTCTGTCGAGATCATGCCTGTTGAGGCCACGGTCGTGCTCGCATAGGTCGGGATCAGGTAAAACAAATACTTGAACCGATCGTCCGGGATCAGCGAAGACAGAGAGCTGACGATCCCGAGTCCGATACAGGTAAGTACGGTCAGCACGATGGTCAGCGGCATGGATTTTGTCACAAGGGAAAAGAACACGGATAAAGACGCCGCATAGACGAACGCCAAAAGACCGATGATCAGACATCTGAAGAAATTGCCCACTTCTTCCGCGTTCCATTCCGCTCCGTACTCGAAGAAGAGAGCAGACCCGAGCGTCAGGATCGCAAACGAGACCAGCGACATCACGACGCAGAACACCGTGGATACGGTCAGGTGGGAAAAATAGATCTTCTGCCTGCTTTCGCCCAGAAGGACTTTGCTACGGACCGTCCCGTTTCGAATATCCGACACGGTCAGGATCCCGGCAAAGATCGGAATGAACAGCCCTACGTTTGAAGACAGCGCAAAATTGCTGAACATGATCGTTCTGCCCGTAAACAGCGTGAGACCTTCGAGTCCGGAATCCGACAGGATCTTGCTTTCGATCAGTACTTTGATCCCCAGATACATGAAGACCGTGATGAGGGGAAGGCCTATGCAGATCCCCAGCAGGATCAAGGTCAGTTTGCTCTTGTAGAGAGTGTAAAAATCTGCTTTTAAGAGACCTTTCATGCGACGCCACCTCCTATCAGTTTCATATAGTAGGACTCGATCGTATCTTCCTGTCTGGAAATGTTGGTCACCTTCAATTCGTTCTGCGCGAGCACCCGGATCACGTCATTGAGATCGACCGGGTCATAGATATTGCAGATCCTGCCTTCGGTCACGATATTCGACGCGGAGAGGGCACGGACCAGGGTGCGCTCGATCTCTTCTGCCTCGTCGCTTTCGATCACGATCTTGGTCTTGGACTGATCCCGCAATTCCTCGACGGTCAGTTCCTTCAAAAGTTTTCCGTGAGACAGAAAACCGATCTTCGTACAGACTTTTTCAAGTTCTGAGAGAATGTGCGAAGAGATCAGGAACGTGATGCCTTCGCTGTTCAGTTTCAGGATCAGATCCCTCACTTCGATGAATCCCGTCGGGTCAAGTCCGTTCATCGGCTCGTCCAGAATGATGAATTCGGGATCTCCTATCAGCGTCGCGGCCATCCCGAGACGCTGTTTCATCCCGAGCGAGAAGCTGCGCACTTTCTTCAGCGCGATCTCGTTCGGATGCAGCCCGACACGCGAAAGCAGGGCATCGATCTCGTCGTTTCCCAGTTTGATCCCGAGCAGCATGCCCTGATAGGCGAGATTTTCCCGGGCCGTCAATGAAAGATTGAGAGAGACCGTTTCCACGATGCCTCTCATCTTTTTTCTCAAAGCGGATACGGCTTTGTCCCGGTAATCCGTTCCGAAGAGTTTGTAGCTGCCTTCGGTCGGCCATGCGATCCCCGTGATCAATCGGATGACCGTGGTCTTGCCCGCGCCGTTTTCGCCGACGAAACCGTAGATATCGCCGGCCTCGATATGCATGGCGACGTGATCGACAGCCCATTGTTCCTTATATTTTTTACACAAGTCGTGTGTCTCCAAAACCAACATCATTCACACTCCTTCTGATTCTGAAGAAATTTCAAACCAGTTGGGATCTGTACCGAAAATCGATAAAGAAACCCCGTCCCATATAGTTTTACCCGGTTTTCGTTCTTTTGTCAATAGACCCGGATGCACAGTTTTCCTTTACAGGATATCAGGGAAATCATATAAACCTGTTCGACAAAGACCGGGCCGAGCCCGGATGGTACAACGGTTCAGGGCAAACGTCTCCGGACGGCGCTTTCTGCTCGTCCGAACTGATCGAAGTTTTCGAAGAGGATACCGTCGAATTCGGTGCCGCCGTGGCGACCCAGGGATGGCACATGGTCATATATAATGAGCAACAGCAGCCGATCGGGGACTGCACGCTCTCCAAAGGCCTGACTGTCCTCGACACGGTCGACGACCAGACGGTCCTCATCTCCTATACGGTTCCCGCAAACGTCTGGTATGTCCGGCTGATCTGCGACGCGCGCTACAAAGACACCTATTTCGTCACGGCAACCAGCCTTTTACCGTCGCGGATTTCATCGACTATTTCAGCCTGACTGTCCAGGCGGATGAAAAAGAAACGCCGGCAGTCAAAACAGATAGCGTGCTCTACGGGAAGAAAGCTTTGTTCATCGGGGATTCGATCTGCTACGGACAGCGGGACAACGCGAAAAGACTATCATGGCCCGGAAGGATCGCGCAGCAGTACGGACTGATATCCGTGAAGCCTCACACGACTTAAGTCGCGTGCTTCCTTTAAGTGCATTATGCACGTAGCCTCTTTAGGAGGCAGGAACAGCGTTTCCACTCATACAGTCTGACTCAGT
>CADBRS010000223.1 GCA_902797125.1 uncultured Ruminococcus sp. | reverse complement strand
TTGAACACGGGCGGATCCGCTATGAACCACGCCATGCTCATCACGGGCGTCAATCTGACCGACGGGGACAAACCCAACCGTTGGAAGATCGAGAACTCCTGGGGCACGGACGTGGCCGAGAAGGGTTACTATGTCGCGACAGACGAGTGGTTCGATCTGTACGTTTACCAGGCCGTGGTGCGCCGTTCGTTCCTGACGAAGAAGTCTCAGAAAGATCTGGATCAGGAGCCGATCCATCTTCCGCTGTGGGATCCGATGGGCACGCTTGCTGATTGAGGAGGCTTTTATGAGCGATTGTAATCACGATTGCAATTCCTGCTCCGAGAACTGTTCGGAGAGAAAACCCGCGGATATGCATGTGGATACGAACGAATATTCCCATGTCAAGAAAGTGATCGCGGTCATCTCGGGCAAAGGCGGCGTGGGCAAGTCGATGGTCTCGGCTTCCTTGGCTACCTTGATCCGCCGGAAGGGGCTGTGCACAGCCATTCTGGACGCGGATATCACCGGGCCTTCCGTTCCCAAGATGTTCGGCGTCACCGAGAAAGCGGTCGGGGACGACCGCGGCATCCTGCCGGCGCTGACCAAGAGCGGTATCGAGATGATGAGCGTCAATCTGCTCCTTCCAAACGATTCGGATCCCGTCATCTGGCGCGGACCGATTTTGGCAGGCACCGTCAAACAGTTCTGGACCGACGTGGTCTGGGGCGACGTGGACGTGATGTTCTTAGACTGTCCTCCCGGGACCGGAGACGTTCCCTTAACGATTTTCCAGTCCATTCCCGTCGACGGGATCATCGTGGTGACCTCTCCTCAGGATCTGGTCTCCATGATCGTCAAGAAAGCCGTGAAGATGGCCGACATGATGAACGTTCCGATCCTGGGCATCGTGGAAAACATGTCCTATTTTGAATGCCCGGACTGCGGCAAGCGTCATTCGATCTACGGCGAGAGCCACGTCGATGAGATCGCTGCCGAGGAAGGCATCGGACTGGTCGCCAAGATCCCGATCGAGCCTTCTTTGGCCGCGCTTTGCGACGAAGGACGCATCGAAGACTTGGGAACGACCTATCTGGACGGCGTGGCGGACGCCATCGCCGAAATGGTGAAAGATTAAACGAAAGAAGGAAATAGAAAATGGCACTTGTCACAACGACAGAAATGTTCAAAAAAGCCTATACGGGCGGTTACGCCGTAGGCGCTTTCAATATCAACAACATGGAGATCATCCAGGCAATCACCGAAGCTGCAGCCGCAGACCGGTCTCCCTTGATCCTTCAGGTCAGCGCAGGCGCGCGCAAATATGCCAAACCCGCCTACCTGATGGCCCTGGCTCATGCCGCATGCGAAGACGCAGGCATCGATTTCGCTCTCCATCTGGATCACGGCGCGGATTTCGACATCTGCAAAGCCTGCATCGACAACGGATTCACGTCCGTCATGATCGACGGCAGCCGTTTCGATTTCGATGAAAATGTCCAGGTGACCCGTAAAGTGGTGGAATATGCCCATGCCCACGGTGTGGTCGTGGAAGCCGAGCTCGGAAAGCTCGCAGGCATCGAGGACGCCGTGAACGTATCTGCCGAGGACGCCATGTTCACAGATCCTGCCGAAGCACAGACTTTCGTCGAGAAGACCGGCATCGATTCCTTGGCTATCGCCATCGGGACCTCTCACGGCGCTTACAAATTCAAGCCCGGCCAGAAGCCTCAGCTCCGCTTCGACATCCTTGCCGAAGTGGCCAGAAGACTGCCCGGTTTCCCGATCGTTTTGCACGGTGCATCCTCCGTTATTCCGGAACTCGTGGAAGAGATCAACCGGGACGGCGGCAAGATGCCGGACGCCATCGGCATTCCGGAGAGCATGCTGAGAGAAGCGGCCAAAGGTGCCGTTTGCAAGATCAATATCGACTCGGATATCCGTCTGGCCATGACCGCCGGTATCCGCCGCACCTTCGTCGAGCATCCGGACTATTTCGATCCCCGTCAGTATCTGACTGTCGCCCGGGATGAAGTCCGCAAGATGGTCCATCACAAGATCGTCAACGTGCTCGGCTCGGACAACAAGGCATGAGATTTTCGGAAACTTACAAAGTCTGCTGGCATGACACGGATGCGGGACGGGTCATCCGCCCCACCCGCATGCTGACCTATCTCGAGGAGACCGCGAACCATCAATGCGCCTCCTTCGGAAAAGATCTGGACCTCATGCGGGACGAAGACCAAATGGGATTCATCCTGACCCGGATCGAATTGCGCGCCCATGCGCTGCTCCGGAAAGGGGACGAGATCCGCGTCGATACCTGGGTCTCGGACGTCAAAGGCTTTTCCACATGCCGCGAGTTCAGCGTATATCAGGGGGACCGTTGCGTCTGGGAAGGCTCCAGCATCTGGGCGCTTGTCCGTGTAGACACGCATGCGCTTTGCAAGATGGAGGACTATCCCTATCCGTATCCCCGAGAAGAAGGACACGACTATAAGCCTCCCATGCGGCTTCAAATGGAAGGGCTCGAGGTCGTGGGGACTTATCCTGTCTCCTATGCCGTGACGGACTATAACGGGCATATGAACAATACGTTCTATCCGGACGTGGTCATGAACTTTCTGCCTTCGGACGTGGCCCGGGACTTCTATCCCGAGCGGATCGTGATCCTTTTTCACAACGGCGTTCCCGGCGGCCAGATCCTCACGATCCGGCGGGGCACGGACGCAGAAAATCCGGACGCCTATCTCTTTTCCGCAGAAGGCGAAGACGGAAAGATGTGCTTTCAGGCCCGTCTGGACATGAAGAAGAGAACGGATTTCGAACAAATCGGCTGATTTTCACAAACCCAATAGACAAGCAAACAGGCACCCGCGGGGGTGCCTGTTTTTGGCTTAAACTGAAATTCAAGTTGTTTCGAGTTCTTCGAGCTGCTCATAGATCTCGAGCAGCCGGGTTTCAAGATCTGTTTTCTCGTTGTCCAGCTCGGCTATTTTTATGTAGTCCGTCGCGGCTTCGCCGGCCATGAGCGAGGTGATTTCGTCCAGACGCGATTCGATCTGATCCCGCTCTGTGGACAGCTTGCCAATGAGCGTGGCGCGCTTGCGTGCCTCGGACGCGGACTGCTTGTTCTTAAGATATTGCTCTTTATTGGATGAGACTTCGCGAACGGGTGCAGCGGATGAAGGCGTACCCGGCTGAGCCGTTCGCTCTTCGATCCGTGCGGTCTTGTATGTCTGATATTCCGTATAAGCCGCACCCGGATGGTTGGCCGGATAATCCAGATAATCCATGCCCAGGATGCTCTCGGGTCTCATCTCGAAGATGCGCGTCGCGATCTTTTCAATGAAATAACGGTCGTGGGAAACGGCCAGGATCGTGCCTTCGAAAGAGGACAATGCCGATTCGAGCGCTTCGCGTGAGTCCACGTCCAGATGGTTGGTCGGCTCGTCCAGGATGAGCAGATTCATGTGGGAAAGGATCAATTTGGAGAGCGTCAGCCGGGCCCGTTCGCCTCCGGAGAGAACCGACACGGGCTTGAAGACGTCCTCGCCCGTGAAACGGAATGCGGCCAATGCGGACCTGATATGCGTCTCGGTCATCGTAGGATATTTTTCCCATAATTCTTCAAGGACCGTATTGTTCGGATTCAGGTTCTGGTTTTGCTGGTCGTAATAACCGATCTCGACGTTGACGCCTTTGTAGACGGCGCCGGACTGCGCCCGGATCTGGCCCATCACGGTTTTGATCAGCGTGGATTTGCCGCATCCGTTCGGTCCGATGATCAGCATATGTTCGCCTTTGGATAGCTTGAAAGAGATATTTTCGAAGATCGGTTTGTCGCCATAGCCTACGCTCAGATCCCGGACCTGGAGCACGTCATTCCCGCTCTCCAGTCCCTGAGTGAACGCCATGCGGATGGGCGTCGGGTCCTTGTCCGGGCGGCTCAGGAGCACCATTTTGTCGAGCATCTTCTGCCGGCTCTCGGCCGCGATGATGTTGCGCTCCCGTCCCCATCTCTTTTGCTGTTCGATATAGGCTTCCTGGCGGGCTATTTCTTTTTGCTGGACCTTGAATTGATGTTCGGCCACGTCGTCGTCCGCTTTGCGCTGGGCCATGGAACGGGTATAGTTGCCGTTATAAAGCTTGGCTCTGCCGCGGCGGATGAGCAGCGTTTTGTTCGTGATCTTGTCCAGAAAATAGCGGTCGTGGGAGATGACCAGCAAACAGATATTGGCCTTAGCAAGGTAATTTTCCAGCCATGTCGTGGTCCCGATGTCCAGATGGTTGGTCGGTTCGTCCAAAAGCAAAATATCGGGCTGACGGGCCAGTGTGAGGCCCAGCGCAAGCCTTGTCCGTTCGCCTCCGGAGAGGTTCGAGATGGGCTCGTTCATAGTTTTTTCGGTAAAGCCCAGATTTTGTAAGGTGGACACGCATCTGGCGCGCATCTCATGACCGCCCGCTTTGGTGTAGGCGTCCTCGAGAGAGGCGTATTCCGTGGCCCTTTGCGTATTCATGTGATGGGAGTCCGGGCTTCTTTCCATGTCCCGGACCAGCGTCTGCATCCGCTCCTCCATATCGAAGAGGTCCTGGTAGACTTTATACATCTGTTTGAGCGGCGTGTCGCCATCCCGAGTCGAATCTTCAGGCAGGGAAGCGTCCTGACGCAGCCAGGCGATGGTTTTATCCTTGGCCCGGAAGATCTGGCCCTCGGTGGGCTCGAGTTCGGACGTGATCAGGCGCAAAAGCGTCGTTTTGCCGCATCCGTTGACCCCGATGATACCTAGCTTGTCCCGGGCGTCCAGCGCAAATGAAATATGGTCCAATATATCTCTGTCTCCTACGCTGTAGGACAGGTTGGTGATATTGATCGCGATCATGCAAGTTCCTTTTGTTGCTGAAAGTCAGCCACGTCCGAAAACATGGCTGACCCTGATGAATTGATGGTTTTGAATTATTTGCCGTCCAGAAGATCCAATGCCTTGAGATAGGAGATGCATCTTCCGACTTCCGAAAGTCCGTCCGGATCCATGGTTTCGGATTCGACGACGATGGCAAATCCCTGATCGATGGCCTCGTTGCGAACGTCTACGACCGGGGCTTCTCCTTCGCCCAAGGCCTTGCCCTGACCGTTCTGGAATCCGTCCTTGAGATGGATGACTGAGATCCTGTCTTTCAAGCGTCTGATGAGAGCCACGGGATCTTTGCCGGCCACGAATGCCCAGAAGGTGTCGATCTCGAACTCGACGTTCGTCCGCGCCTCCAACTCTTCGTGTATGATCTTTCCGTAGGACGTGGGAATGAATTCATGGCTGTGATTGTGATAGCCCAGCCGGATGCCGGCTTTTCGCAGTTTGGGCTGCACGTCGTTGAGCAGTTTGATGAAGTCGTCCAGCTTTTCCTGTGTGGACAGATCCGCGCCGGGGATGATGATATTGTTATTGCCGATTTCCTGATGATACCGGATCGTTTGCTCGAGATTTTCCGGGGTGAGTTCCTGCCATCCCGTATGGGTACCAGAGACGCGGACACCGGCCTCTTTCATCCAGGCTTTGACTTCCCGGGCGCTGTGGCCGAAAAAGCCTGCGAACTCGACGAATTTGTAACCCTGTTTGCCCACTTCGACAAGCGCACGGTGCAAATCCTGTCCGGTGATATCCCGGACGCTGTACATCTGAAGACCGTATTTCATCGAAAACTAAGCAAGGATACCCCAACCTCTAAGCTGTAGCGTAGGTTGGGGAGGAATTGCTCCTCCGTTAGTTGGTAGTGCCTTGCAATCTCCTCTC
>CADBRS010000222.1 GCA_902797125.1 uncultured Ruminococcus sp. | reverse complement strand
TGGTGCTGATGATGCTTGTATCTGTTTTTGCCGCATGCGGTTCTTCTTCCGACGGAAAAACCGAAACCAAGGGCAATGAGACAAAAGGAAGCGACAAGCCCGGCGACAAAACGGACGAAACTGAAACCGAAGAGGAAAAAGACGCTTTTGACCGGTTCTTGGACGGTTATACCGCAAATTATCAGAACCGTGAGTTCACGATCGCCGTTTTTCCGGATGATTCTTCCCTAATTTGGGGCGATGTGGACTGGCTTGCTGACACGATGAACGGCGATACGATCAATGACGCCGTTTATACCAGAAACGCTATGGTCTCTGAAAATCTCGGCATCGAAATCATTCCGATCCCGCAGACGGAATACGCGTCGATTACCAACATCACGACCGGGATTGCTGCAGGGAACAAGGACTACAATGCGCTGAACATCACGATCAAGAACGCCTTCACGGCTGCTCAGAACGATTACCTGCATGAACTTCATGATTTCGGTTCGATCGATTTGGAAGAGACGTGGTGGGATCCGAACGTCATCAACGATATGAGCATCGCCCATAAGAATTACATTCTGACAGGTGATATCGGAACCATGTACAAGAAATCCATCGCCGTTATCATGTTCAACAAAGTGCTGCTGAACGATATCGATTATCAGAGCGTGGGCCATCCTTATGATCTGATGGCAGACAAAGCCTGGACGATCGACGCTATGGTCGAGTTGGGATCCATGGTCAGTGCTGACGTCAACAGCGATGAGAGATACGATGAAAACGACAAATACGGTCTGATCTACTTCTGCAATATGGCCGGTTCCGCAATGATCGGCTGCGGCGTTGACTATACGACAAAAGATGAGGATGATATTCCTGCTTTGTCTTTCTATTCCGAAACGACAGTCGACATTCTGGAAGGACTGGCTGATTTGCTGTACGATAAGACGACGGCTTGGTCCTGGAACGCCAACGGCAAACAGGAGGACACTGCATTCGCCATGTTCAAGAGCGACCAGTCTCTGTTCTACTATGGTGAACTCCATGCAGTTGCAACGATGAGATCGATGCAGTCCGAGTTCGGTATCCTGCCGATGCCGATGTTCGATGATATGCAGAAATCATATCACCACACGATCAATCCTGACGTGGCAGCCGTCATCTGCGTTCCGAAGGATATCGATGAAAATGAATTTACAGGTACAGTTCTGGATGCGCTCGGCGCAGCTTCTAAGGTGGTTCTGACACCGGCTTACTATGACGTGAACCTGTATACGAAAACAACAAGAGACGAACAGTCCAGAGCAACTTTGGATATCGTTATCAACACCATCAACTATGATGTTGGACTTCTCGCAATTCCCGACATTTCGGATATGCTGAAGTCTTTGGTCAATGCCTACAGCAGAGACTTGGCTTCCACGTGGTCCAAACAGGAACCAGTTTTCCAGGGTGCTTTGGATGAAATAGTTGAGTCGTTCGAAGGTTAACAGTCAATTCTGACATTGCTGTTTTCAGCCTGATTCAGACGGCCCGGGACTCAGTGGCCCGGGCCGTTTCCAAATATAAACATTTTCACGAAGGAGTTAAAACATGACGATTCATGACAAACTTGCCACTTTGAGCCGCTATACTCAAGGTTATTGGCAAAACAGAATCTATCAGGAAGTCAGATACGCACTGAACATGAGCGAAGTCGAGGATCATGCCTATGACGCGCTGGTCGAGGAAGCAGAAGACCTGCTTCTGGCCGCCATCAAACGGGACGGTCTGATCACGAATGCCAATGCTAAAAAGGCCGAAGCCGTTTTGATGCCTCTGTCGGCAAAAGCCAAGGAACTGACCGTGCATTGGGTAGGTCATGCCCATATCGATATGAACTGGATGTGGGGATATAATGAAACCGCATCCGTGGCTGTGGATACTTTCCGGACCATGCTGGATCTGATGAATGAATATCCTCAGTTCACATTCGCCCAGTCTCAGGCGTCTGTCTATAAGATCCTCGAAGATTTTGCACCCTCTATGATCAAGGAGATCAAAAAGAGAGTGAAAGAGGGAAGATGGGAAGTGACGGCCGGAGCATGGGTCGAAAACGATAAGAACATGCCGAACGGCGAATCGCAGGCGCGCCACATCCTCTATACCAAAAAATATCTGTCCAAGCTACTGGATGTGCCTGAGGACTATTTCGTCATCGATTTTGAACCGGATACGTTCGGTCACAATATCACGCTCCCCGAGATCCTCAGCGAAGGCGGTATCAAGTATTACTACAACATGCGCGCATACGAGGGTGACCACATCGTCAATTGGGAATCCAGAAACGGAAACAAGCGGATCCTCGTTTACCGCGAGCCCTATTCCTACAACGCAGGTGACGTCACGGCTCACGAGATGCATGAAGTTCCTTTCTTCTGCAAGCAGAACGGGATCAAGAGCATGCTCAGACTGTACGGTTGCGGTGACCACGGAGGCGGACCTTCCCGCCGGATGATCGAGCATATCCTCGATCTGCAGAAGTGGCCGATCCAGCCGACGGTCCTGTTCAGCACCTACCACAGATTCTTTGCCGAACTCGAAGCAGTCCGCGATATCTTCCCGACAGTCCGGGGTGAAGAGAATTTCATCTTTACCGGCTGCTATACTTCCGAATCCAGAATCAAAATGGCCAACCGTCTCGCTGAGACGCGGACAGAGGAAAGCGAAGCCATCAGCGCCGCAGCTCAGGCATACGGCTTTGAAAAATTCGTCGGCTCTTTCGAAGAGAGCTGGCACAACATCCTCTTCAATCATTTCCATGACATCATCACGGGTTCCGGCGTGATCGAGACCCGCGAATATGCGATGGGCATGTTCCAGAGATCGATGGCTTGCATCGATACCAATGCCAATCGCTCCATGAGATATCTGGCTTCATTGATCGATACGTCATCCGTTGAAGTCGAGGAAGTCAAAGAATCTCATTCCGAAGGTGGCGGGACCGGATTCATGGTCGGGGCACCGACGCATTACGCGCTGCCTCAGACCGAACGCGGCCTCGGAAAAAAGAGGATCTATCATCTGTTCAACACCACGCAGTACGATTTTGACGGGGTGACCTGCATCAATATCTACGACTGGCCCTATGATCGTCACCGCATCGTCTTCAGAGACGTGGACGGGGCAGAAGCACCCTTTAAGTGCGTCAACGGCGGGTCTCATTACTGGGGCCATGACGTGATGCAGTTCCAGGTCCGGGTCAAAGTGCCTGCGATGGGTTACGCGACCTACGTCGTGGATGAAAAAGGTGTCCAGGGCGGCATGCGCGACATGCGTTCCTATGACAGACGCGACCAATACAGTGATGCGGATATCGTGGTTGAGAATAATCTAATCCGTGTGACGTTCGATCACATGACCATGGAAATGAAGTCCTTTGTCGACAAGGCAACAGGCAAAGAGATGCTGGACAAACCTGCCGGGATCTTCCGCTTCATCGATGAAAACGACGTCCACGGCATGTCTGCATGGCGCGTCGGCGAAAGAATGAACGTTGAAAACATCAACGAGACCAGACCGATCAAGGTGTCAGCCATCGATCTGGGCGGCGTCTATCAGCAAATCCGTTTCGAGATGCCTTTTGCTTCCAGATCCAAGTTGAACGTCACTGTCATCGTTCGCGAGAACAGTCCTGTCGTCGAATATGAAGCGGCTGTCGATTTCCATGAAATCGGTACGCAGGGCAAGGGTCAGCCTCAGCTGAACTTCTTCGTTCCGGTGGGTTATAAGACGGATACTTTCCGGTATGACGTTCCGTTCGGCACGATCGACCGCAAGCCGATCGCTTATGACGTTCCGGGCAACTCTTTCGTCGTACCGATTCCTGAATCAGGTTCCGCACTGATGCTCACAACAGACACCAAATACGGTTACAGAGGCTGGGACAATGCCGTTTCCGTAGATCTGATCAGAGGATCGTATTCACCTGACCCGTATCCGGAATATGGCGTTCATCACATCCGGATCGGCGTCGGCATCGTTCCGAGCATCAAAGAGGATGATCTGTTCCGTGTCAACGAAGCTTTCCAGCACGCTGCGCT
>CADBRS010000221.1 GCA_902797125.1 uncultured Ruminococcus sp. | reverse complement strand
TTGAATTTGTAGGATTATTGGAATAGTAATTACCAGTAAAATTTGCCTCTGTATAATAACTTCCGCCCTGAGAATCGAAATTATAGTGTAGCACAAGTTCAAATTGCTGTAAAGTACAAAAAAGAGGCAAATATGTTCACTTTTAAAAATCTATTTCTGATGCTGAGATTCAGGTTTGTCTATTGCTTAAAGTGCCACCCATGTCAAATACAATCGAAAAAACGCCCTTGTTTTTTAAGGTTTAGTAAACTTATGTCAGCAACTAGGAATATAGAGCAATGGCGAGGGTCTACTCGTGCGTCTACTGATTCCGATGGGAACGCACGTCAAGGCGCAGCGTTCCGGATCCTTTTTGATATTCGGTTACAGCGGCTGCTGAATGTCAGAATTTGATCATGATAGTCTTGATCTCGAACGGACGGAACGAAAGATGTACGGTCTTGTCGGATCGAATCTTCAGTTCTTCCTTGACATCTTCAAGCATGTTGGTCAGATAGACCTTCTTTGCCCCTTCAGGAAGCCGGATGTCGGTTTCCGCGACCGTCCGCTCTGTCTCATAAAACCGCGCCACGACGGCCTTCTTGATTTTGTCTGCCGGCTTCAATGCTTCACAGATCACATGATCCGACGAAACGGTCAGATAGGACGGGCGGGTCAGTTCGCCGCGGCCCGAAACGATCGGGACATTGAGTTCGTATGCCGGGCAGATGACATTGCCCGTTGAAAGTGCTCCGATGTGGGGCAGCAACGAGTAGGTGCAGTCATGAACGCCTTCGTCTCCGCTCGCATCCGGCCGGCATCCGCCCCGGTGGAGCGACAGGCGCATATCCGAACCGTTCACAGAGATCCCGTATTTGCAGTCGTTGAGCAAAGCCACGCCGAATCTTGTATCGGAGATGTCTGACCACTTGTGGTTGCAGACTTCGAACTGCCCGGCATCCAGCTTGGTGTTGCGCTTGGTCGTCCTCTGCACATGGCCGTACTGGATCTCATGAGACGCGATATCGGCCAATACATCAACGTCAAAGCCTGCTTTGAGCAGCACCCGCTTCTCTTTCCAGTCCATACGCGTGACGAAATCGATCCTGTCTGACTGAGCATAGAACACGACGTCCTGGATCACAGTCGACGCAAATCCGATCTGATAGCGGTTGCGGATCGTGAAGAAAAGCGGCCCGTCTGCGACGACTTCGGAGGAAATCAGTCTCTTTTCGATTTGGACTGTATCGTTTGCGTCCAGATCGATATCCCAGTTATCCCATTCTACCGGAACGTCCTCGTACACGTAAAGCGAGTTCAGAGGTGCGGATCCGGGTCTGCGGACTTCCCTGCCCGCCTCCTTGTGGAAGAGGGTCGAAATGCTTCCGCTTGGATCGAAAACGACACGGTAGCGCGGTGTTTCCAGCGTGTCTCCCGCATATTTGAAAGGTGATTTCTTTTTGCCCTTCTTCTTCGCGATGGTCAATGTAAGGGATCCGTATGCAGGGACCGTGACCTGGCCGATCGCCGTCTTTGCGTTGCCATCGAGGTCCCGGAAGCATTCCGTCTCATAACCTTCGATCCCCGGGATCTCTCCGTCCGTAACGATCAGATCCGAGCGGTCGAAAGACAGCGGGTTGAGCGCATAGATCGTGCCCTGATCCGGCTTGATCATGTCGTTCAGGTAACTATCTTCCTCGGCCTTGAAGGCTTTGAACAGTTCAGCAAACTCTTTTCGGGACATCTCATTGACGATCTGGATCGAAGACCCCGGAAGGATATCATGGAACTGATTCTTCAGGATCACCTTGACCAGCTCGTCGTTGCGGCGGTTCATCGGTTTGCCGGACAGAACGTTCAGAAGTTCAAACAATTGAAGCGCGAATTCGGCTTTCCGGTTGTTGCGCTTGTTATCATGGGCCTGCGTCAGCGTCCCGCGGTGTTTTTCAAGATACAGTTCGCCTTTGTATACGGGGAGATCGGCACAGGTCTTTTCCAGCCGCTTCATGAAATCGCTGGCGGTCGTATATTCCACTTTCGGGCCCCCTCCGAAAGAGGTGGTGATCCGGGCGTCCTCGATCATCTGCTCGTTCGGACCCCCGCCACCGTCGCCGAAGCCGAACGTGACCAAACGGTCCGGACAGTCTTTCTTGTCCTGGATTCCCCGCAGCGCATTGGTCAGCGTCGCGACATCCGGGCTGCAGTGAATCTGGTTCAGATGCGTCAGCACTTCGGTTCCGTCGATGCCGGACCACATGAAGGTTTCGTACGGGAACCGGTTCAGATCGTTCCATGCCATTTTGGTGGTATAGAAATAATCGACTTCGCACCCTTTCATGATCTGGGGAATGGCGGCGCTGTATCCGAACGTGTCCGGCAGCCAGAACGAATCCGTCGTCTTGTTGAAATATTCCCTGTAAAACTCCTGCCCTTTCAGGAACTGGCGGATCATCAGTTCTCCCGACGTGATGTTGCAGTCGCACTCGACCCACACGCCGCCGTTGACTTCATAACGTCCCTCGGCAACACGCTTTTTCATGTCTTCGAAAATGGTCGGATACTCAGTCCGCATCCAATCGCAGTGCAGAGCAGACGACTGGATGAAACGGTATTCGGGATAGCGGTCCATCATGGACAAAGCGTTTGCATAGGTCCGGGCACATTTCCGGATCGTTTCGGTATAGGGCCAGAGCCATGCCGTGTCCATGTGGGAATGGCCCAGGATCCCGACATAACCCCGGTAGGGGTTTTCTTTTTTCGCTTTGGCATAGAACGCCCGGAGCACCTGATTGGCCTGAAGGATGCTGTCGTGCCAGACGTCATAGTCCCGGTGGATCGGATCCATGCACAGGAACGAATGGATCTGCTGGACCGTCTTTTGCGCCTCGAATTTGAGCACGTTCTCATCGGAGAGCACACGGGCCATCTGAATCAGGTTGCGCAATGCATATGTAAAATAGAAGATCTCATCGTCCCGGACACAGATATAGATTCCTGAATAAGTCTTCTTGAAAGAACTGTCAGGAACCGTGTCCTGCCCGTAATTTTCGTAAGGACTGCAGCCCGGAACATAGTGCCACGCATAGTTGTCGATCGCGACCTGAAATGTTTCGCCTGCTTTTTTGGGCTTGGCCATCCAGACGGAATAGTGGCCGTCCGGTCCGCCGCGAGCCTGATTGAGACTGCCGACCGGTTTGCCGTTGACGAAGACGAGTCCCTCCTGGGCACCGGTCTCCGGAAGAATATACAGATTTTTTCCGATATCCTCTTTCCGGATGGTATATGTGCCGCGCGTCCAGAGATTGCCGTATTCTCCTCCCCAAACAGTTCCGCTTGGCAGTTCTTTCCAGCCTTTTTCGGGGACTTGTCTCAGATGGTCTTTGGTCTCGAAGCCGACCACGTCTCCCAGTTCTCCGACGCGGTTGAACATCCGCCCTTCGTAGATCCGGTTGATCCTGTCCATTTTCTCATACAGTCTGCCGTCATACTCGTTGTATGTCATCCTATTTCTCCTTTCGGGAATCTATATCCTGACCTGATTAAGGTCTGAAAATCTCTTTGAGTTTTTGAATGCCGATCCGGGCGTCTTGTTCGAAATTCGGCATGATCGCCTCGATCGAAATACGGGAATCATATCCCACTTCTTTAAGTATGTGGAAGAATCTGGAATAATCATAATCATCCTGAACACCGACGCAGTGCCGGGTCAGAGGGTTGGACACGTGGACGTGCCACAGATCTGCTCCCGTTTTTCTGAGAACGGTCAAATCTTCCCCGTTTTCGACCATATGGAAAAGATCGCACATGATCCCGACCTGAGGGTGTCCGAGTTTGTGAACAAGAGTCCACCCCTCCTCAACCGTGTTGATGAAGTTGGTCTCGACCGCTCTCAGCGGTTCCAGCACGATACGTATCCCGTGCCTTAGGGCCACATTTCCCAGCTGATCCAGGAGGATCAGAAAATCGTCTTCCGCTTTTTTGAGATCCGAACCTTCAGGGATCCTCCGGGCGTCTCCACTGCCCAGAACAGCGATCTGACCGCCTAGTTCGTGCGCTTTGGCCAGCAGCTCATCGGCGTAATCCGTGATATCCGAAAGATTTCTTCTCTCGCCTACGATCGGAAGATCGGACGGAAAAAAACCGTTGTAGGATTCGGGATACAGCCCGATCCGGTCAAAGTGCGTCCGCCACTCCCTGATCTGTTCGATAGTCGTCTCGCGCAGCCTGCGCAAGCCGTACTCGAAGTAGTCGAACCCGCATTCCCGGACATAATCCGCTCGGTCGACCGATGTACAGACTCCCAACCTCATAAGACTCCTTCCGCCCGGTTCCTGCGATCCTATTGTATCATCCTCACGGGCTGAAACAAAGAAAACGGCCATGCGAAGGAACCCTCCGGGCATGGTCGTAGACGGGGCTATTTTTGCTTTTTGAACAGTTCGATCCCCTTTTTCAGTCTGTTCAAACCGTCTTTCAATGTCGCTTCGGGGCAGGCCACGTTGATCCTCAAAAAATGTTTTCCGCACTCACCGTAGGCCGAACCTGCAGATACGAAAAGTCCAGTATGCTTACGGATAAAAGACGCGATTTCGGAACTGTCTGCTCCGAGAGAACTGACGTCTACCCAGCACAGATACGTTGCGTCGCCGTGAACGGCAAACACGCCGGGCACTTCTTCTGCAAGATAATCCTCAAGCATGCGTCTGTTACGGAACAGATATTCTCTGAGTTCATCCAGCCAGGGGCCGCCCTTTTCAAATGCGGCGATTGCCCCGGTCAGGGCGAACACGTTGGGTTCAGCCACCTCATCCGTATTGAGCGCTCTCCAGACTTTGTGTCTGAGCGCAGCGTCAGGAACGCAGACGGCGGCCGTCTGCAGTCCGGCCAGATTGAAAGTTTTGGTCGGAGCCAGACAAGTGATGCTGATCTCTTTGCACAGATCGCTCACCGAAGAAAAAGGCACATAATCCTTCCCCGGTGCGGTCAGATCGCAATGGATCTCGTCTGAAACCACAGTCACGTGGTATTTGTGAGCCAGTTTCCCGACTTTTTCCAGATCGGACCGGGACCAGATCATACCGGCAGGATTTTGAGGATTGCAAAGGATCATCAGAGATGTTTGCGGATCTGAAAATTTGGTCTCCAGATCTTTGAAATCCATTTGATACTGCCCGTTCTGATACTTCAGGGGCGATTCGAGAACCCGGCAGCCGTTGTTCAGTATGCTGTTGAAAAAGATGTTGTATACCGGTGTCTGAATCACGACGTTTTCGTTGGGCGTCGTCAGTTTTCTCACGATAGAGGAGATTGCAGGAACGACTCCTGTACAAAACAACAGCCAGTCTTTTCTGAAAACGACGTGATGTCTATCGCTCCACCAGCGGATATAGGCTTCATACCACCTGTCCGAAACGTCCGTATAGCCGAAAACGCCCTGATCCAAACGTTCTCTCAAGGCGTCCAATATTTCGGGAGCAGTCCGGAAATCCATATCTGCGACCCACATCGGAAGTTCATTGGGGGCCACGTCCCATTTCAAAGAATCCGTGCCTCTCCGGTCTATGATCTCATCAAAGCGGTATTCCATACGGTCATCTCATCCATTCCGGGCGGTCTGATGTTTTAACGATGTCTTTGCAAACGATCTTCGTTTTTGCGGGATCGATCTTGTCTTTTTCGATGATCAGCTCACCGATCTGCTCGGCGCTGATCCGTCCGGATCTGGGATTGAAGACGCTGTCGACGGACGAACAGATATCCGCGTCCACATCGGCATATTCAAAGGCCAATGTCGTGTTGATCAGCTTGCAGTTCTTCATGACCAGATTCTCGATATAGCAAAGGCCCTGAAGGCTTTCTATCGTGCAGTTGATCAACGTCAGATTCTTCGAATTCCAGCCGAGATATTCGCCTGAAATGAATGAATCGTACACCGTCACGTTCTCGCTGTTCCAGAATGCGTCTTTGGTCAACATTTTGGAATTGCGGACCGTGACATTGCGCGTCCCGTCAAAGGAATAGTTCCCGTCCAGGATCAATCCGTCGACTTCGATGTCCGAAGAGCCCATCGCAAAATAATCCCCGATCGCGTTGACCCGGGTTATTTTGACTTTTTCACAATTCCAAAGCGTCTCCTGTGCATGCGTGAACGACACGTCCGTCAAAATCAGGTCTTTACATCTTCTGAAATTTTTCGGGGCCTGGATGATCGTGTCTGAGATATCGACATGTTCGGAATACCATACCCCGGCACGGGCCATTTCAAACCAGGCGCAGCAATTCGCTTTGACGTTTTTACAATACCAGAGCGGATATTTCCACTTAAAAGCAGAAGTAGTCAGTTCTATTTCCGAGCTCTCCTTGAGCGGTGATTCGCCATCCTCAAAAATGCAATCTATAATCCTGACACCTTGTCTTCCGAAAAGAGCACGTTCGCCTTTGAATAATTGTTGTTTGTATTCTTCCATCCGGAACCTCTTGTTTTTTTCGTCAACTGAACATCTGGGCAAAGCATTTCAATCCGTACTCGCACAAAGCATGATCTTCTTCGCCCGTTCCGCCGCTGATGCCCAAACCGCCGACGATCTTATCGCCTATCTTCAGCGGAACGCCTCCGCCGAACGTGATCAGTTTGTCGATAGCCTGCAAACCGTAAAATGTCTGACCGGGCTGAACCAGTTTGGACAATTCCATCGTCGACATCTTGACCGAAACGGCCGTATAAGCCTTTTTGACGGCGACCTCATAACTGACCAGGAACGCGTCGTCCATGACGTGGAGCGCGACCGGATTGCCCTGTGCATTGCAGACGGCGATCACGGCTTTTTTGCCAATCTTTTCTGCATATTCTTCGATCTGTTCGATCAGTTGAACAGCCTTTTTAGACGTCAGCAGAGACGTCGTGCTGACTCTCTTCAGAACTTCATCGACCACTGCTTTTTCGCGGTCGTTCAGTTTCTCAGCCGCAGCCGGAGACTGCTGCGGAGCCGGAGACTGAACCGGAGAAGAACTTGGAGCGGAGAAAGACCCGATCACGGGTTGCTCGCTGGCAGGCACGGGTCCTGAAACGCGTCCGGAATAGTCTGCGATATGCCCGAGTGAATATTCGTAATCGACCCATCTCGCAATCATATACAGATAGTCCGACAGACGGTTGATATATTTTTGGGTATTGGCCTGGGCCGGGAATTTTCTGATCATTCCCGTCAGCGAACGTTCCGCTCTCCTGCATACCGTGCGTGCCACGTCAAGTCTCGCAGACAATTCACAGTTGCCGGGCAGAATGAATTTTCTGACTCGACTGAAAGCGTCTTCCGCTCTGTCGATCTCTTTTTCGAGAAAATCGATTTCGCCCGCAGGCAACACATGGGACTGCAGATTCTGAGAAGCGATTCCGGCCATGACGGTCATCAGATTGTTCTGAACACGTTCGATGGCCTTACGCAGTTCCTCGTGTGTCGTGATGGCTTTCACCATACCCAGGTGCGAAGTCAGTTCATCGATGCAGCCCAGCGTTTCGATCCGTTCGTCCGATTTCAGGACCTGGACGCTGGACATCAGAGATGTTTGCCCTCTGTCACCTTTCTTCGTGTAAATCTTCATACACTGTCTCCGTAAAATGTGCTGAATGATGTTTCAAATCTCTTTAAGGGGCCTTTTTTGGATCAGCCTTGCGCTGTTTGCCCCGATCATGCGCGCCTTCTCTTTCGTGTCGGCCCAGATGTCCGCAACGGGATGGCTCTTGGGCAAACCCTTGAGCTGAAGGACGGCTTCCTTGCGGTACAGCGCGATGCCCGATCCGAGGATCGAATCCTCCGCTGCCTGCAGGGCCATGGCGGCAATCTCGCCGCCGGTGTGAGGAATCACTTCGTAGAGGACTCCTTCTTCTTCTATGCCTTCGCAGATGAATGAAAGCGTTTCCAGATCAGGCTCATAGGTGTAGATCCGGACGGCGGGTCTGGTCACGATCATATGCCGTCTCCCATGGTGCTGAGCACCAATCCGGTAGCGACCGCATTGCGAGGGCCTTCCGTCCCGCGGATGTTGCCCCGTCCGCAAACGATGCGATAGGAAGCAAGTTCCTCCGTGAGCATCGCGGGAATCTCAAAATCTTCGGCGGAACCGCCGACCAGAACGACATAGGACAGATTCTTCAGGTCGCCTTGCGGTGCTACGGTCCGAAGCGCGCGAAGCGCATTGACCACAAAGACTTTCCGTTTGGCTTCCTGACGGACCTGAACGATCTTTTCCATGGGGATATCCTCATCGATACGAATCATATCCGACCCTGTCAGGAGCACGACATGTCCGAACAAACGGGGATCCAGAGACTGATCAAAGAATTGCATTTCCCCGTTTTCAAGCCTGAGGTGATACAAACTTTCGACCTTGGCCAGGGGGTATTTCTTGATCTGTTCTGCGGTATTGCGCTCTTTCAGACCGAGTTCGGTCCGGATCAGCATGGTGACCAGTTCGCCTGCGCCGGCCCGGTGGGTCAACGAAATTTTCCCGTCCCGGGTGATCAGTGCCGCGTCGGTCGACCCGCCTCCCATATCTAAAATTGCGACAGGGAGCGTCGTTCCGGGCGTTGTCAAAGCGCCGAACGTAGCCATCACGGCTTCCACACCGGCCACTTTCACTTCCGGTATGTGCAGATCCTCTTTGAGTCTGTCGGCGATCTGCTGCATCGGCAGTTTCTGGGTCCGGACCATGGCGGCGATGCCTACGGCTTTCTCCATGCAGGTTTCCCCGGCAAGTGCCCCGGCGATCTCGACCGGCGCCAGCGTGTCAACGGCGAGCAGATCCGTGATCTTGACGTCATCGATCCCAACTTCCGACACATTGCTCATATTTCGCCGGATCCGTCCGAGCATAGCCCCGATATTGGTTCCGGTCTCTCCTGAAATATCCCGGACCTGACCGCTGTCCTCGAGTCCCTGCATGATCGCAGACGCACCGGCATCGATCTCTACAGTATGATCCGTGTCGCCGTGGAACGTCACGGTGCCCGCAGGCAAAACGTTCTCCCGGACATTGCCGTGAGGAGTTTTGATCACGACGGCGCTCTTTTTGCCGAT
>CADBRS010000220.1 GCA_902797125.1 uncultured Ruminococcus sp. | reverse complement strand
CGACGCTTTGAGCGCGGGGCTGTCCTTTTCGGATTATGAATGGTATTTTGCTCTGGGCGAGGCCGCGATCATAGGCGTGATGACGTTCGGGATCTGTATGCTCGGAGCCCTGTTCGGGAAAAAAGCTTCCTCTCTTTTCCGCAACGGAAAAGCTGAGTTGCTGGGCGGTATCATTTTGATCGCCATCGGCATTGAATTGTTAGTGAAAGGAATTATCCATTTAGTATCATGACATTTTGGACTGTTTTGTTGTTTCTTTTGGGGTTTGCGTGCCTGATTTTCGGAGGCAACTGGTTTGTGGATGCGGCCACGGGCCTTGCGCGCAGAATGCGTATGTCTGAAATCGTGATCGGTGCAACGATCGTATCGATAGGCACGACTTTGCCTGAAGTTATGGTCTCTTCGACGTCAGCGGTCATGGGACACGGAGAGATCGCATACGGGAATGCGGTGGGCTCGATCATCTGCAATGCGGCTCTGATCGCGGCATTGACGATCACGATCCGTCCCTCGAACGTTTCGAGGAAGAGTATTTTGGTGCCTGCCATCTCCTTTTTCGTCTCGGCTGCTGTTTTTTGCGCCAGCGCATATTGGCTGGGCGGATTTCCGCGCTGGATCGGGATCATTCTCTTACTGATCCTGGTTCTGCATATGTTCCTGACTCTGTACAGAGCAAAAAAGGAACCGGAACAGCCCCAGGAAGAAACTGCCGAACCGGATAAGAAGCCGTCCCCACTCTGGAAAGATATCCTGTTTTTGATCGTTGGCGCTGCCTTGATTGCAGTCGGAGCCCGATTGCTCGTGGATAACGGCACGGTGATCGCGCAATCTGCGGGTGTTCCGGAATCGGTCATCGCGCTGACGATGGTGGCCTTGGGCACATCGCTGCCGGAACTCGTCACAGCCATTGTGGCGCTGATCAAAGGGCACAGCGCGCTGTCGCTTGGCAATATCATCGGAGCCAATATTTTGAATATCGTTTTCGTGACCGGCCTGTCTGCGACGATCAGCCCGTTTTCGGTTCCTTCCGAAAAAATGCTGTTCGGGCAGAACGCGTCTCTTGTCCTGGATATTCCCTTGATGCTTGCTTTGATGCTGATCCTGACACTGCCTGCGATCATCAAGCAAAAACTGTACCGGACGCAGGGGATCGTCATGCTGGTCGCCTATGTGGCTTTTTGCACATTTCAGTTCGTTTTCTGAGCCGAGGAGGACACTATGCAGATTTCAACCTATTCCATCAATGAAAATTATGCTCCTTGCCAGTTGACGGCATATGTGGCGGATCCGGGACCGGAGATGCCCTATAATGCCAAGAGGCCTGTGGTCCTGGTCTGTCCCGGCGGGGCTTACTATTTATGTTCGGCAAGAGAAGCCGAACCAATCGCGATGACGTTCTATGCCAAAGGCTATAACGTATTCGTTCTGAATTACGTTGAGAAGGCGGAACTGGAATATCCCGTTCATTTGCGTGAACTTGCCGCATCTGTCGGGTTCATCAAAGATCATGCTGAAGAATTCCATATCGACCCGGACCGCATTTTCCTGATCGGTTTCTCTGCGGGAGCGCATCTGGCGGCTTCTATGGGCGTGTTTTGGAACAGAGAGGATCTCTATGAAGGAACGCCCTATGAGAGAGGCTATTTCCGGGTTGCCGGTATGATGCTTTGCTACCCGGTCATCACGTCCGGTGAAAAGGCGAACCGGGGATCATTCATCAATTTGCTGAAGGAACGGGCCAATGATCCGAAGTGGCTCGATGAAGTATCACTGGAAAAGCATGTGGGCCCAGACACGGCGCCTGCATATGTTTGGCATACGGCGGATGACCCTGGCGTGCCGGTCGAAAACGCGTTGTATTTTTGTGAAGCTTTATCCGCCCATCATATCCCCTATGAGTTGCATATCTATCCTCACGGGCCTCACGGAATGTCCCTTTGCGACAAGCAGACGGGGATGCCCGATCCCTATGTCGCGACCTGGGTCGATGAAGCGCTTCATTTTCTGGAGAATCTGTCGTGATCGAGGAAAAGACTCTCCCCAGACGATCCATGCAGCCTGATGAGATCAGGCATTACAATAACGAGATCGTCTACCAGCTCAGCCGCTTTCTGACAGACGCGCCACGCGCTCTCCGGATCCGGGATATTCGCAAGATCCATGAAGAGTGCGACGTCTCGATGGATTTCGCTTTTGCGACCGTGCTGGCCAGTTTGATCGGACTTCAGATCGAAGGCCGGGACCGGGATTTTTTCAGGAATTACTACCTCCCGATGATCCACGCGCTGGATGCCCGGCAGTTCCGGAAAAACAGCTACTATCAGAAGATCAGAATACCCGAAAAAACGATCGGTCAATGCGCTTTGACCAAAAAGATCATCGAGCCTGCAGAAGGTTTTGTATGTGGGGACTTCAAGGTGACCTCTGACGGCCGTCTGATCCCCTCGCTCGGTTTCTTCGATGAATCATTCATCTATCCTGCCGTTTTGGAAAGAAACAGGGAATGGATGACTTT
>CADBRS010000219.1 GCA_902797125.1 uncultured Ruminococcus sp. | reverse complement strand
GGTGCGGGTAAGAGGACTTGAACCTCCACGAAGTTGCCCCCACTAGAACCTGAATCTAGCGCGTCTGCCAATTCCGCCATACCCGCTCACGCAACGGGTACTATACCATTTTCTTTTTCAAATGTCAATACCAAAAATGAAAAAAGATGACGGTTCGATCGGAATTACAACTTCCCGGGTCCTACTCTTTCCCCTGACCCGTCACGGATCTCATCTTTTCAAGCGCGCCAAGATCCGTTTTCTCGATCGTGATAGGCGAGATCGTTATCCAATGATTCATCACGGCATGCAGATCATCGCCTGTTCCTTCCGCCGGTTCATATGCGATATATCCGTCCGCCTGATACATCTGATTCCCTTTAGAGACAAATCTGTCCTGGATATAAGGTCCCCCGAAACGGGTCAGAACGATCCCCTTCGGGCTGATCGGGAAATTGATATTCAGGTGTTTCGAATAATCGAAAAGATGATACTCTGAAATATAATTCCAGACTGAGTCCAGGTCTTTTCTCACTTCATCCAGGGCTTCCGGAAAAGCAGAAAAGGCCACGCCCGGATAACCCAGCGCCGCAGCTTCTTCCACGGCCGCAACAGTCCCGGAATAGAGAGTGTCAACGCCGACGTTGATACCCAGATTGATCCCGGACAGGACCATATCGACAGGCAGATGATACAGACAGATTCCTATGCGCACGCAGTCCGCGGGCGTCGAGTCCACGATGATCGTCCGGACGCCCCTGTAGGGCTGCACTTCCTGGACTTCGAAAGGCTTAATGAAATCGATCGCATGGCTTTTGCCGCTGCATGGATTTTTCGGGATGATCAGGACCGGATCGCCGATCGTTTTGGCCCAGTCGATCAAAATATCTAGGCCCTTGGAATCCAGGCCGTCATCGTTCGTGATCAAAAGATGCATGGAATTCTTTCCTTTTTAAGCTCTGATTTCGTAGCCGGCTTCAACGATCTTAGCCTTGACCGCTTCCGTATCCAACGTATTTTCATAAGTTACGACAACAGATTTCGTGTCGAGAGACGCTTTGGCATCTACAACGTTTTCAACTTTCTTGCATGCTTCTTCCACATGTGCCACACAATGCATGCACATCATGCCGTTGACACCGATTTCGACTGTTTTCATATTTTTGTTCTCCCTTTCTTCAAAAGTTGTCTGATCTGATGACTCCGTACCCTGCTTTTTCTTTTTCGGAGAAAAGAAATTGATCGTCAGGGCATTCAAGACGACTGAGACGCTGGACAGGCTCATCGCGATCGCTCCGTGCATGGGTTGGATCCTGAATGCGCCTCCGGTCACATAATATAGTACACCAGTTGCCAAAAAAACGCAAATCAAATTGTAAAAAAATGCCCAGAATAATCCCGTTTTGATCGTTCTGACGATCCGTCTGCTCAAACGGACGGCATTCGGGATATCCGAAAGGCTACCGGACAGCAGTACGACGTCGCTGGATTCCATGGCAATGTCTGTCCCCGTCCGGACGGCCATCCCAACGTCTGCGCTCATCAAAGCAGGCGCGTCGTTGACGCCGTCTCCGACCATGGCCACCGTCATGCCGGTTTCTTTCTGGATCTTTTTGATGATATCCTGCTTTTCGGAAGGCAAAAGACCCGCAAAGATCTCATCGACTCCGATCTCCCGTCCGATCGCGTGGGCGGTCTCGGGGTTGTCCCCTGTCAGCATCATCACTTTGATGCCGAGCTGATGCAATTCATCGACCGTCTCCCGGCTTCCCTCTTTGATCTCGTCCCGCACGGTCAGAAAACCGGCGAGTTGACCGTCTTTGAAAACGAAAAGAACGGTTTTGCCTTCAGAAGAATATTGCTTTTCGATTTCGCGAACACGCTCGTCCGAGTCATTTGCAAGACGGGCATTGCCGATCCGATATTCGTGTCCGCAGTAGTTTGCCGCAAGGCCTTTCCCTTCCAGTTCGGTATAATCCGAAACGGTTATTTCTTTGGTGACCCGGCCTTTGCAGAATCGGCGGACGGCGTCTGCCAGCGGGTGGCTGGACATTGCCTCGATGGCGTCGATGACGTCGATCAGTTCCGGATCCTCCAGATCATGATCGATCACTTCGGGTTCGCCCTTGGTCAGGGTGCCGGTTTTGTCCATCACGACCACTCGGACTTTACCCATTGTTTCAAGGACTGTCGCGTTTTTGACCAACAGCCCGCATTCAGCAGCCTTGCCGGTTCCGGCCATGACAG
>CADBRS010000218.1 GCA_902797125.1 uncultured Ruminococcus sp. | reverse complement strand
GTTTCTTTCATGATGGACCTGGAGGGATTCGAACCCTTGACCTCCGCGTTGCGAACGCGGCGCTCTCCCAACTGAGCTACAAGCCCGTATCTGTTAATAAACCAGGCTTGTTCATTCGCCTGCCTGATTTGGCAAGCGAATGAACATGTCGAAAAAATCAGGCATCCTGCTCGAACTGATCAGGATTTTCCCAGTTATGCCAAACGTTCATGACGTCTTCGTCTTCTTCAAGACGCTCGATGAGCAAATTCATGAATTTGGCGGTTTCTTCGTCGTCGATCGAAACGGTCGTGGAAGGAATCATGGCGCGGTCCGCGGAATCGATCTTGTATCCCGCTTGTTTCAAAGCGTCCGCGATAGCCAGAACGTCTTCTTTTTCCGTGTAGATTTCATAAATATGATCCTCTCCGGCAAAATCGGAAGCGCCTGCATCCAGAGCCGCCATCATGAGTTCGTCTTCGTCAACTTCTTCGTCTTCCTGGTCGTTGATCACGATCAGGCCTTTTTCTTCAAACATGAACGAAACGGACCCGGTCGTGCCCATGTTGCCGTGATATTTCGAAAAATAGGAGCGAACGTTCCCTGCCGTTCTGTTGCGGTTATCGGTCGCGGTCTCTACGATCAGAGCGACGCCTGCGGGACCATAGCCTTCGTAAGTGATCTCTTCAAAAGACTCGCCCTGGCTTCCCGAAGCCTTCTTGATCGTTCTCTCGATATTGTCGTTCGGAATGTTGTTCGCCTTCGCTTTCGCAATCGCGTCTCTCAGTTTGGAGTTGGCGTTCGGGTCGGCGGAACCGCCTTCCTTGACAGCCATCGCGATCTCTTTGGACAGTCTCGTAAATACCTTGGCCTTGGCTGCGTCGTTCTTTTCTTTTTTGTGTTTGATATTCGCAAATTTGCTATGTCCGGACATATTGATTCCCTTTTTCTTAAATTGTTATATCGTTAGATTTTTTCTGTTTTCTTCAGGCAGATCAGCCCGAATGCGGAGCCGAGCACCGTCCGGGTCGCCGAAACCAGCGACAGCCTGGACAATTTGACTTTTTCGTCTTCCGTCGATAAGATCTGACAGTTGTGATAGAACCGGTTGAATGCGGTCGCCACATCCAGGATGTATCTGGCGATCACGGAAGGTTCGTAGTCGTTCAGTGCCTGACGGACTTTTTCTTCGAACTTCAGAAGGACCATGACAAGGTCTTTCTCTTCGGGCTCCGTGATGCGGTACATCTGAGGCTTGATCTCCGGGACTTTCCTGAGCACGGAACAGCAGCGCGCGTATGTATACTGGACATAGGGTCCGGTATTTCCGTCGAAGGAGAGCGCCTCTTCCATGACGAAGTCGATATCCTTGATCCGGTTGTTCGAGAGATAATAGAATACGACTGCTCCGACGCCTACGGCCTCTGCGACCTCGTCCTCGTTTTCGAGTTCGGTATTCTTTTCCTTCATGACGGCCTTGACTTTGTCGATGGCGGCTGCGAAAAGGTCCCTCAGCAATACGACGTTCCCCGTTCTGGTCGCCAGCTTGGCACCTTCCAGGCTGACCGTTCCGTACGGGACGTGCACGAGCTCATTATACCATTCATAGCCCATAAGTTCAAGTACTTTGAAAAGTTGTGCGAAATGTTGGGACTGCTGGGCGCTCGTCACGTAGATGGATTTGTCGAAATGATATTTTTCCTTGCGGTAGACGGCCGCGGCGATGTCCCGGGTCGCATACAACGTGGAGCCGTCGCTCTTGAGGATCAGGAAAGGCGGCATGTTGTATTCGCTCAAGTCGACGATGGAAGCGCCCTGATCCAGTTTCAAAAGGTTCAGGTCTCTCAGTTTCTGGACCTGCGCGGGCATCTTGTCCGTCACCGAACTCTCGCCTTCGTAGCTCTCGAAAGTGATGCCGAGCTGACGGTATGTCTTTTCATATTCCTTCAAGCTGATCTGAATGAACCATTTCCAGATGGAAAGGTTCTCTGCATCGCCCTGCTCCATCTTGTGGAATTCCATCCGGGCTTTGGCCGCCAGCGAGTTGACCGGATCCACTTCCTGCCCTGCGTCCGCAGCGGCTTTTTTCTCTTCTTCGATGGCCAGATTGATCCTGACATAAAGGGATACCAGTTCGTCGATCCCGCCCTGCTCGACCTGTTCGCGAGAACCCCACATCCGGTAGGCCAGGATCAGTTTTCCGAACTGCGTGCCCCAGTCTCCGAGATAGTTGATGCCCACGCACTTGTAGCCGGCGAACTCGTGGATCATCTTGATCGAGTGTCCGATGACGGTCGTGCCCAGATGGCCGATATGGAAAGGTTTGGCCACGTTGGGCGAAGAATAATCCAGGACCACGGTCTTGCCTTCGCCGATACGGGGTCTTCCGTATTCGTCCCCTTTTTCAAGGATCTCCCCGACTTTCGGAGCGAGCGCGGAAAGAGACAGAAAGAGATTCAGATATCCGTTCACGTTTTCGGCTTTTTCGACGTATACGCAGCTGAACCGGCTCAGAATGTTCTGTGCGATCTGAACGGGTGAACTGCGCAAGATCCTGGACAGTTTGAAACAGGGGAAAGCGAGGTCTCCCATGTTCGGGTCCGGCGGGTATTCCAATGCGTTGCAGACGTCTGCCAACACCATGTTCTGCGCCGCATCCGGATTGAAACCGGCAACGGATTCGATGATTTTGAGAGCGATCTGCTTTTTGATCTCCAACATAAATTTATATTTACTCCTGATTGTGAAATTGTCAATGATTATTTGGTATTCCGGCCTTCCCGGATCATGTCCAGTGCCGCCTGCCTTTGAGCTTCCGTGACATGGATACCGCCCAGGATGCGGGCCAGTTCCTCGACGCGTTCGGATTCGTCCAAAACGGTGACTTCGGTTTCCGTGCGTTCGCCCTGAACCCTCTTGGACACTCTCAGATGACGGTCTGCAAGCGAGGCGATCTGAGCCGAATGGGTCACGCAAATGACCTGGGAACTGTCTGAGATCGAGGCCAGCTTGATCCCGACTTTCCGGGCCGTTTTCCCGGATATGCCCGTGTCGATCTCGTCGAAGACGGACACGTCCGATCCCGCTTTTTCTCTCAATACGGACCGGATGGCCAGCATCACGCGGGCCAGTTCCCCGCCGGACGCCGTCTCGGACAGCGCCGTGAGTTTTTCGCCCGGATTGGGGGCGATCTTGAACTGGATCAGGTCGGTGCCGTCCGAACGGGGTTCGGGAGCATCCGTCACCTCGATCTCGAAAACGACTTTCGGCATGTCCAGAAAAGCGAGTTCGTCCCGGATCTGCGCGGAGGCCTTTGAGGCGCACGCCCGCCGGATCCCTGAAAGTTTTGAACCTGTCTTTTTGAGTTCTTCGGCCTTTTTTTCGAGGTCCAGTTCCAGATCTTCGATCTCGGTCTCGCCCAGATCCAGATGACGGAGTCTTTCTTTCGCTTCATCCCGGAAACGCAGCACCTCTTCGATATCCGAACCGTACTTCTTCCGGATCTTCCGGATGGCGGCCAGTCTCCCTTCGATTTTGTCGATCTGGGAAGATGCGTCTTCTCCGGGCATCTGGGACCGGATCGTCTCCGCGATATCGTCCAGCTGAGAAGACATTTCCTCCAGCCGGCTGATCTGTTCGGAAAGACCGGGCACCAAGTCCGATATCTTGGAAAGGCTCTCGGCCGCTTTTTCGGTCACCAGACCGGCGGCCGCTTTTTCGGAACCCTTGAGCAGATAGTAGGCAAAAGACAGATTTTTATTGATCTTTTCGGCATTCCTGAGAACGGCGAGTTTCTGCTCTCCGGCTTCTTCTTCGCCGGGGACCGGGTTGACTTTCTCGATCTCGGACACCTGGTAGGCAAGCAATTCTTTCAGCCGCTCGCCGTCCAGAAGATCCTTGCGCAATGCGTCTCTTCTCTGTCTGAGTTCGGTCCACTCGTCGAAAGTCTTCCGGTATGCGTCGAGCAAAGCGGCGTCGTCTGCATAGGTGTCCAGTAGTTCGCGCTGGCATCTGGGATCCTGCAGCTGATAGTTGTCATGCTGACCGTGGATGCTCAATAGCTGCTGGGCGATCTGCCGGCTCATGGAGGCGTTGACGGTCACGCCGTTGATCTTGCTGACCGTTCTGCCGTTCGCGTCCAACGTTTTGGAAAGGATCAGGGCGTCGTCGTCGCAGTCGATCCCGAAGTCCCTCACGCTTTGACGGACAAACGGCGGGACGTCCCGGAACGAGGCGGACACGAAAGCCTTCTGCTCCCCGGTCCTCACCAGATCCTTCGAGACCCTGGTGCCGAGCAGCAGATTCAGACTGCCCACGATCAGCGTCTTGCCCGAACCGGTCTCGCCGGTCAGGCAGTTCAGCCCTTCGGAAAAATCGACGTCGATCCGCCGGATGACGGCCAGATTTTCGATATGCAAGGATTCGAGCATCTCAGCTCTCCATGATCAAAGAATGGATCTTCTGCGCGAGGTCTACGGCGCTGCTCGGGTCGCGGACGACGATGAGGATCGTGTCGTCCCCGGCGATGCAACCGACGATCTGAGGGATCTTCATGTTGTCCACGCTGGCGGCGACGGCCGAAGCGAGTCCGGGCGAAGTCTTCAGAACGATCAGGTTGTTGCAGGCCTCCACCATCTTGATGGACTGGACGATCGCCGAATTGAAATGCATCTGTTCGGCAGACAGCGATGCGGAAACGGTATAGTGGTATCCGCCGCGCCCGTTGGAGGTCTTGGTCAGTTTGAGCTGACGGACGTCTCGTGAGACGGTCGCCTGCGTGACGTCGAAACCCTGTTCGGAGAGTTTCTCGATGAGCTCGTCCTGTGTCTGGATATCATATTTGGAGATCAGCTCCAAGATTGCTTCATGTCTTCCGGATTTCATAAAAACACCTCAAATTAAGTTGAACTCATCTTCTGTCTGAGTCTGTCGTAAAAGCTCTGGCTGGACAGCCTGACCAGGCGCGTCTGCATATTGGATTTGGTGATGCGGACGATATCCCCGAAATAGAGTTCGAGATTCAGCCTGCCGTCCAGGGTCAGGTTGAGCGCTTTGGATCTGTCCTCGATATTCTTCACTTCGATCACCGAACTGTCCGGGAACAAAATCGGACGGACGTTCAGCGAATGCGGGCAGATCGGCGTGATGCAAAGGCAGTCCAGTCTGGGATCGATCACCGGGCCTCCGGCAGACAGCGAATAGGCGGTCGAACCGGTCGGGGTCGAGACGATCAATCCGTCCCCGCGGTAGGTCGTGAGGAACGTCCCGTTTTCGGACATTTCCAGATTGATGATATGCGCGGTCCCGATGTTCTGGATGACGGCGTCGTTCAGAGCGAACGCCGTCAGCTTGACTTTTTCGGGGTTTCTCCGGTCCAGGATCTCGGCTTTCAGCATGGAACGCGTCTCGATCCACGCCTTGTCCGTGAACAGGAGTTCGAGTTTGGAAAGATCTCCGAGTTCGATCTCGGCCATGTAGCCCAGCCTGCCCAGATTGAGTCCCAGGATCGGCGTGCCCTTCACGGCCGTCCGTCTGGCCACCTCGAGGATGGTCCCGTCGCCGCCCAGCGTCAGGATGAGTTCGGCCTGCGCGTACACGTCGTCCATGGGCAGAAAACGGATCGCTGACAGATCTTTCCGGATCTTTTCGACCCTGGCCTGATTGATCTGAGGGATCAGGATCTCCACTCCGTATTTGTTCAGCTCGTCGACCACGGACATGGCCGCCTGAGCTTTTTCGGCAATATTGTAATTGGTCAGCAACCCGACCTTTTTGAATTCCATCGAAATATCCTTCTTTCAAGATTGTGCGGATCCGGGGGTCCCGGAAAAAGATGCATACATGAGATATTCGGTATTCCCGTCTTTGCCCGGGATCGGGCTCTCGGTCGTGCCGTGAACGGAAAAGCCGCAGCTGCCGGCACAGAGGACGACGCGGTCTACGGCATCCAGCGCCGCTTTTCGGCTTTTGACGATCCCGCCTTTCCCGATCTGGGACCGGCCCGCTTCGAACTGGGGCTTGATCAAACTGATCAGCAACGTACCCTCCCGGCAAAGTCCCGCCAGCACGGGCAGGAGCAGCGTCTGGGAGATGAACGAAACGTCCATGACGATCAGGTCCGGTATAAAAGGGATCTGATCGGGAGTCAGATAGCGCGCGTTGATCTCTTCGAGCGAGGTGACCCGGGAGTCGGAGGCGAGTTGCGGCGCCAGCTGGCCCCGTCCGTTGTCCAGTGCGCAGACCTTCGAAGCTCCATGCTGGAGCAGGCAGTCGGTGAACCCTCCGGTAGAGGCGCCTACGTCCAAAGCTTTCATCCCGGTGACATCGACGTGGAAATGTTCCAGCGCGCCTTCCAGTTTCAGACCGCCCCGGCTCACGTAGGGACAGCTGTCCCTGACTTGCACGTCGTGAGGTACCGTTTCCTCCACTTCTTCGCTGCATTTGGCGACCTTGACGCCGTCGATGAAGACAAGGCCCTCCGAAATCAGGCAGGTGGCCCGGGTCCGGCTGCTCACGTATCCGTGGCTCGACAGATAGAAATCGGCTCTCATGATCTTCAGCTTTCCCGTCTCTCGAGGTAGTGGGCGAAAGACACGAAAAACGAATTCTTATCGTAAGGCTCTATATAGGCGCAGGCTTCCTCGGTCATTTTTTTGACCAGATCCCGGCCCTCTTCAGGGCTGACGAAGTGCATGAAGGATTTCTTGTGCGCCTTGAAGTCCTTTCCGGTCGTCTTGCCCAGTTTCTGCGGGTCTCCGACGACGTCCAATATATCGTCCACCATCTGGAAGATGACGCCCAGGTCGAAACCGTATTTGCAAAACGCTTCGTAGGCCATCTCGTTGAGATCGGTGCCGGACGCGATCAGGCCCAGCTTGATGGATGCAAGGATCAGGGCGCCCGTTTTCCGTTCGGAGATCGAGAACAGTTCGTCGACGTCGATCGTTTTGTGCTCGCTTCGAAGATCCATGACCTGACCACCCACCATTCCGGTAAAACCGGCAGCCGCAGCAAGGATCCGGGTCGCCATGACCACCTGTCCTGCACTCAGCCCGGCGTCCAGACCCTTGGTCAGGACCGAAAAAGCTTCGGTCAGGAGCGCGTCTCCGGCCAGGAGCGCGTTGGCTTCTCCGAAGACGATATGGTTGGCCTTCTGGCCTCTGCGCATGCTGTCGTTGTCCATGACAGGCAGATCGTCGTGGATGAGCGAATAGGTATGGATCATCTCGACGGCCAGCGCGAACCAGACGGCCTTTTCAGGGTCTCCGCCCATGGCCTTGCAGGCCTCGAGAACGAGCGTGGGACGGATCCTTTTGCCTCCCGAACGGAAGGTATAGCGGAAAGCGTCCAGCAAAGGTTCGGTCATCTCGACGTCTTTCTGATTCAGTTCGGACAGGAACTGATCGAAGGCCCGGACGACTTTTGCCCCGTTCTCTGCAAGGATCTCCTAGATCTGGGCGTCGGTCAGCATGAGGGAGCCTCTTGGGTCTCTCCGGACTGAAGCGTCCGGATCTTGAGTTCCGCGTCTTTGAGTTTTTTGGAACAGAGCTCGGTCAGGCGGACGGCTTCTTCATAGAGCCCGATTTCCTCTTCCAGAGGAGCCTGCCCGGATTCAAGACTTTTGACGATTTCTTCGATCCGCGCCAAAGCCTGTTCGAATGAGATTTCTTGATCTTTTTTTTCAGTTGCCATCGGAAGTTTTTCCTCCTGCTGTTTTTTCTGTTTGTTCTACGGCCGCGACAGCGCGCCCGTCCCGGAAGGAGACGGTCAATTTGTCGCCCGGCCGGATATTTTGGACGCTGGTCAGGACCCGGCCCGAACTGTCCGTGGTCAGGCTGTAGCCCCTTTGCAACACGCCCAGGGGCGAGAGCGCGTCCAATTGTTTTTTCAGATGATCTGCGTGCTGCAGTCTTTGCGAAATGCGGGATCTCATTGCCTGATCGGCTCTATCCGAGAGGCTTTGCAGTCTGTCCCGGCCCGGCGAGATCATGGCGCCGGGGTTCTGAAAGACCGGCCTTGACAGGATCGAACGAAGTCCGGTCTGTCTCATCTGCATATGTGCGTCCAGCGCATGCCGGTACCGGTCCTGCAGATGATCGAGCTGCATGGCTTTTTCGTTCCATGCCGCCGCGGGAGACCTGAGGACGGGACGCTCGGCAAACCGTTTGAGCGCCAGCGCACGGCTGTCCAGAGATTTCTTCAATGCATTCCGCATCCGTGTCGTGTATTCTTGTAAATTAGCGAACAGATCCGCCTGGTCCGGTACGGCCAGTTCGGCCGCCGCGGAGGGCGTGGGGGCTCTTTTGTCCGCAACGAAATCGCAGATGGTGAAATCGGTCTCATGCCCCACGGCCGAGATGACCGGGATCCGGCTTTTGGCGATCTCGCGCGCCAGCGACTCGTCGTTGAAAGCCCACAGGTCTTCGATCGATCCGCCGCCCCGCCCGATGATGATCACGTCGGCCAGTTCGGGGTGCGCGTTGAAATAGCGGATGCCCCGCGAAAGATTCTCCGCAGCGCCCTGCCCCTGTACCAGGGACGGGTACAGCGTGAGCTGCGTCAGCGGGAAGCGCCTCGAGAACACGTTTTTCATGTCCTGGATGACGGCACCGGTCTCGGACGTCACGATCCCTACGTGCATGGGCATATAAGGGATCGGCTTTTTGCGGGATGGATCGAAGAGCCCTTCCCGTTCGAGTTTTTCTTTGAGGGCGTTGAACGCGATATAGAGCGCGCCAAGTCCGTCCGGCTGCATGTCGTCTATGTAGAACTGGTACTGCCCCGTTTTGGGATACAGACTCACTCTGCCGTGCGCCATGACTTTCATCCCGTCCTCGGGTTTGAAGGAAAGTCTGGACGCGTACGAGGCAAACATGACCGCCCCCACGACGCCTCCGGCGTCTTTCAGGGAAAAATACAGGTGGCCCGTCAGATATTGATTTTTAAAATTCGAGATCTCACCGCGGACGTAGAGATTCCCCAGATAGGGGTTGGACTCAAGCAGCGATTTGACGAACTGGTTGAGATCTCCCACGGTAAGGATATTCCGGGCGACAGGCATGGTCTGTATCCTCAAGTCAATAGTTGTTGCCGGCACAAAAGCGCGGTGCCGCACGCGTTGTCCGAACTGAACTCGGGCCTGGAAAAATAGGTATTTTCGATCCGGCCAAGCCGGTCTTTGATGTATTGGCTGCTCATGACCCCTCCCGCATAGAGCACGGGGATGTCCGGATAAAGGTCGCGGACCGATCCGGTCAGGGCGCGCAACGTTTGCTCGATCGATGCGAGCAGATAAGCGGACGTGAGCGACGGTTCTTTCGTCTTTCCAAACAGATCCGCAGACAGGTTTTCAAGTCCGGACAGATGGCAATC